>JBFWYS010000003.1:0-43213 GCA_050186175.1 Pseudobdellovibrionaceae bacterium | reverse complement strand
TTACTGTCTGGAATTGCAGCATATTGTTTAAACCCCAACAAGCCGAGATTATTTTTCTCCAAAAAAGAAATGGATCAAGTCGGTTTGCTCACTCACGTTTGAAGCTCTTACATGCAACTGGCGTTAACTTAGAAAGAATCTTTGCCAAAAGATCGACAAGAAAGGTTTTAAAAGATCTTAGCTTTAGTTACCAAGGAGTAGTGTATCAAATCGATACGGATAAACCGAATCGATTTAATAAATCATATGTCACGATCTTAGACCGCCCCGGGAAACCGATTTTAGTAGAAAGAGATGGAAAAAGCTATGCATACAAAGAGTGGAAAAAAGGGTTTAGCGAGCGCCCAAAAATCCTAAATGCAAAGGAACTAGAGGCCTATTGGAGATCGGCACCGCCAAAGCCGAAAAAGAGGCACCCATGGCGGTAAAAGCGGCGCGATCCCCCATGGGAGATGAAAGAGTTCTTTTGGAGAGGGCAAAGCCCCCTCGTACCCCTGTGTTAAAAACCTCTAGTAACACAGGATGGTATCAAAATAACTTTGCTAAAAGGGGGTATCATTTTAACATTGCTCTGACACTCTTATTTTTATCTTGTAGGCGCAAGATGAAAAAGTCCTAATTTTAGACGAAAAGCTTTCTCAAAATTTTTCCATTCTATTATCTGATCAATTCGATCGAGTCGTTGATTAAGAGTGCTATTTCGAGCAACTATTGTATCTGCAAGGTCCATCTGAGCTTGTGTTTTTTGAGTCATTTTGCCTCCCTGAAATTTTAGAAAGTCAAAATTTTACTTAATCGACTTGACTTTTGCAATGGTCTCAACTTGGGTTTAGAATAAGATGGGAAAGAAAGATCAAATAAAGGCTTTTTCAAAACCACAGTTTCCTTTTTTTAAGAAATTTGTTTAAATAGATGTTAAAAATGATTTAGAGTCTGTTTATGATTGATCTCATTACTACAAAAGAGGCCGCCGGTATTTTGGGATGTGCTCAACGTACTGTTAACGAGTACATCCGAAGAGGAAAGATTCTTCCTAGTCAAAAAATAAAAGGGAAACATTTATTAGAAAAAGAAAAAGTCTTAAACCTCCTTTACCATAATCTATCTTCAAGTAAAAATTCTTATTTTAATCCATGTTTTAAATCTTCTTTTGAAAAAAGAAACCTAACTGACATCATTGACAAGTGGCAGGTCCATTCTAGAGATACGAGCTCTGCAGATGTCCAAATAGGGATTTATACAGAAAAAATTAAGCAATTGGAAGTAAAAATGGTTAAAGAATCTATTAATGAGTCTGTTTTTAAAAAGATGCGCTATGATTTATTAAGATACGTAGGGGAAAGAAGACGTCTCCTAAAATATCTTGAGATTTCAGATTATAGACGCTATAGAAAAGCATTAGATTTAATTAGAAAAGAATCTGACTATTAATGAGCATAAAAAGCATTTATATTTTGTTATTGAAGATTTAATCTAAATTTCTTAAATACAGTCATTTAAGAACATAACGCCGATTATACGACCTTTTGAAATAGAGAGCTCAAAATTAAGGGTATACAAGGAGAGAGCCGCATGCTAAAATAGGGGACAGAGGAGAATTAAAGCAATGATAGAGCTCTTAGATATCAAAGTCGATGTAGTTTTCAAAGATTTCTTTGGCGACAAAAGCAGCAAAGAGATTCTAGAAAGTTTTATCAATGCTGTTTTAGATCTCCAAGGGGATGACCTTATCGAGGTCGAAGAGTTTTTAGATCCTAGAAAAATGAGATTGGAAGTGGGTAGACCCTCGACGTTTGTTGATTTATCTGTAAAGACGAGAGGAGGGGAGCGATATATCATCGAGATGCAAACCTATAACCATGAGGGATTCGACAAAAGGCTTCTTACTACCTTGGGAAAGACTACACCGAGCAAATCGATTATCACTATCACCAACCAAAGGATCAAAAAAAGACAAAGAAACTAGTCGACTGGCACGATTTGCCTAAAGTTCACATCATAGCAATCGTCGACTTCCATAGAAGTGAGCAAGAGAAAAATGGTATTCTAAATGATAAAAAAGTAGTTGAAACGTATAGGTTCAAGCCTGAATTTTCAGCCTCAAACGAGCATCTTTTTAACCAATGGAAAGCAACGCTTGTGGATCTTAAAAAATTTAAAACCAAGCCACTAGAAGAGCTAAAAACCGACAAAGAAAAATGGTTTTATCTACTGAAGAATGCTTCCTTAATCAAAGAAAAAGAAGCAAACTCATTGAAACAAGACCCAGTATTTCAAAGGGCGCTAGAAAGGTTGGAAAGATTATCATCGGATCCAAAAACAAGAAAAGCATACGAAGCAAGTATAAATGAACACAGAGACCATTTAGCAGTGCTATCATCTGAGAGAAAGGCTGGACATGTAGAAGGCTTGAAAAAAGGCCGTCAAGAGGGTCGACAAGAAAGGGATCGAGAAATCGCCCTTAAGATGCTCAAACGTGGCCGATCTATTGACGAGATCGTTGAAGACACTGGTCTTTCAATCGAAGAGATCAAAAACCTCCAAACTTAATCATTGGGGGACTTTTTTAGTCATTTCCACAACGTCAGTTGGTAGACGAGAGGATTTCCCCTCTCGCCCCCTCTAAAACCGTACGAACGCTATTCACGTATACGGCTTCCTCACCCTCATGGCTAGCGCATGGCATAGCTCTTCGAGTCAAAGAATAAGTTCATCAAAACAACAGGCTCAGGATAACCGTTTAAGTCCAAGACCTTTTGGAATCGTTCCCAGTTAAAGCTTCTTTTCTCACTTCTTCTATTGAGAGCTCGAAACAGAATGCGTTTCACTGCATGGAGGAAGAGACCTATCCGATGCTTGTTGTCGTTCACAGCAAAGTAGTTCATGTATCCCCGAACGATCGAGATCGTGTAGGGGATTAAACCTTTCATGTGACGATATTTCATCAGATGGACTTTAATTTCCAAAAGTTTCTTCCTGAAGCGAACGGGATCTGTGAACCGTTTTGCTCGCCAAAAGATCTCGTTTCTCTTCTGATTCTTGGACTCTCCCCAGACGTGCAAAAAGCCAAGAAAGGTAAATGTTGGCATTTTCTTTCCTGTCTTTGCATACCATCGGGCGACCCTTGATCCACAGGGAATAATGCGGGTTTTGGCCTCGTTAACGTTTAGGCCAAAAGCTTGAAGCTGCCCGATTACTCTTCTGTGAAACTCAAAAGCATCTTCTTTACTCTCTAAAGTGAAGAGCACGTCATCGGCATACCTGACCATGTGGGCAGTTCCTCTGAATACCTCTTTGTTCACTTGGACGAACCATTCATCAAGAATATAGTGCAAGTAAATATTCGCAAGTAGCGGGGATAGAATTGATCCCTGAGGCGAGCCTATTTCATTGCACTGAAGCGTTCCGTCCTTGTTTAGGGTTGGAGCTTTCAGTAGCTTGATGATTAGAAAGAGAAGACGGCGATCCTTTACCTTCTTTTGCAAAACCTTACCAAGCGGCTTATGGGGGATTGTGTTGAAGTATTTCCTCAAGTCAATATCCACGGCCGATTTGCAGGATTCTTTTAGAAGTCTCTTGTCTAGAGCTGCAAGAGCCTGATGGGCATTCCGACCAGGTCGGAAGCCGTAGGAGCAGTCTAGAAAATGAGGTTCATAGATTCTCTCTAGGATGCAGCGGACTGCTTCCTGGACAATCTTATCTTCAATACAGGAGATTGCTAGGGGACGCTTACTTCCATCAGCTTTCGGAATCTCTACGATCCGTGACGGCTTGGGATAGTAAGATCCATTTCGGATCCGCAAAAGGAGTTGTTGCAGATTTGATTCGAGCTTTCTCTCGTATTGCTGTTTGGTGATACCATCCACGCCTACAGCCTTCTTAACATCCAGGCTGTGAAAGCATGTTAGCAAAAGATCCAGATCAAGCGCGTGTCCAAGGTTATTGAACGTAGCTTCTGGATACTTTCGCGATCTTTGTTCGATGCGGTCAAGTTTCGTGTTCAGTTTTGTAGCAATGCTGTGTTGCTTCACTGTTTCCGTTGCCTCCGCTTGGGGTTACTGGAACCCTTCCCCATGTACATGGCTTTCCCATGCTCCGAGTACTATGGTCCCTCTGACTTCTCAATGGCCATTTCTAAGCTCTCGTGTATCAATCTTGAGCCTAAATACCCCTGTTTGATAGGATGGTTCAAGTAGGGGAGTCGTTGAGATCTCTCCTGTTAACTCATCGGATCTCTTCATGCATGCCAGGCTCTTGGACCCCGCCGGGTCTGAACCTCCCTTGCGTTAACGGTGTGATTCAGATGTTGGCTTCCACGTTATCAAGCGTGTCGCCCGCTCCGGGATTCATCGATTTCGAGGCTCGATCACTTCACGCCACTTAAGGTATTCCGGCCTGCATGATTCGCTGCATACGCTCCGAGAGGACCGTCGCCGGGACTCCCGCAATGCTCGCTAAGACATGGAATCGCTATTCCTTTGTCTACAGGACTTTCACCTGTAAGATCTAATGGTTCGGGGTACTTTTTTTTTTCTCCTTTTAGTACCTTTTCAGGATACGTCTGATAATGCACATTATGTTTTGCAACTGGCTAATTTTTAGATGTTTAAATCTATTTTCTCGGTCGTTTGTTCATGACTCCTTCCTATGTTTATTTGTTTCCTCAGCAGTTCCTGAACTCATAATTATGACATAGTAACTAAAACACAAAGGCCATAAATGTTTTATATACCCACCATGCGGTATTCGGAAATTCAGCACGACCCATAAAACGTTCTACAGTACTTTTAACAGCAGCGTCAATCGTTCCTGTATAGGTATCAACGACTTTTAAGAATGCCTCAATCTTGAAATAAGCTTCTATCCTACTCCTCATACTAGCGGGAAGTGCATTATACCCTTTTCTTATAGCTTTTATAGCTGCACTAAATTTTCCCATTGGGGAAATTTCATCATCGGGTTGCTTGCTTGTCTCAATAGCTAGTATAAGCTGATTTTTTTCCTCAGCATCTAGTTGAAAGTGCACAGCAATCTCATCAATCTCTTGTGGCTTTGTATTTAGAGATTCTAAACCACTCAGAAGATGAGTTTGAATTTGCATCAGTCTATTTGATTCTATTGATGAGGCCATATGCTATCTCCTTTGTCAGGGTTCTTGTTAAACTCTATTGAGCACCAAAATTCCTTGGCTTGAATAAATATGTTGCAACTTGATTTAAACCATCAACTTGATAGTCTTCTATAAGGACTTCTTTTTCTCTTCCAGTAAGAAATTCCAGTTCTAAATCTTGGTATCTAATTAAGTTACCAAGGAAAATCGCTGCTTCATCCAGACTTTCACTCCAATAAACAAAAGCATTACCATGACCATTGAGTCTATGACAACCATGAGAATCAAAAATGACATATTCGATGGTATCTTTCTGTTTCATCAGAGCTAAACCATAGGAAAAACCATTGCATTGGATAATCACTCCTAACTTATCAAGTCCTTGCATACTGTTTTTAATTTTGTCTAAATAAGATTTGAAAAATTCTATAGTTGTGTTTGAGCTTCTTTCTCTTGTTAAATCTAGAGTATCGATTCCCCCTTCAGGGGTGAGAAAGAACTTTTCTTCGATATTAAGGATTTCACTAACATGAAGAGCATCACCTCCGTGCTCGAACAAAAGGTCTCTAGCTGTTATTGTCTCTCCGGAAGCAATAGCTGTGCTCACTAGTGAAATATGCCCTTCTCTTCTTTGTCGAACAATTTGCTCAAACTGTGCTCTTCCTTCGTCAATGATCTTATTAATGATATTAGTTTCCGTAGTATCAGTTTCTGCTTCCCAAGCTTGCACTGAATTTTTCCCAAAAAGATAGGATAAGAACATTAATGCATTAGCTGTACAACTTGATCGGCTTGCATTTTGAGGCCAGGGATTACCATCACGCTTGATGGAGCTAAATTGATTAAATGTTCCAGAAAGCATTTTCCCATCAAAACTGGTAGGAAGTGTAAATTCAGGATTAACTCTTGAGAGAAGATTTTCTACTCTTGTAAAAAGATTAAGAAATATACTATCTAATTCAGGGTCGCTTTCTTCCCAAATTTTTTTTAGTATCATTGCAAGTTCTTGGACTTCTGAAAGATGAACACCTTGTTTGCTTTCTAAGATTTCGAGCCTATTAAAGAGGTTCATGATATTAGAAGAAGGGTCTTGAGAAAGGGAATCTTTTGAAGAACCCCACAACCTTTGCAGACCCTGCCCGCCTTTTTCTTTATCCATCTTATCTAATTCGTCTAGAGTTCTAATACGTGTTAACTCAGCCCACAAAATATGGCTTCCACCAAAAAGCTGACAATACTTATCACAAGGAGGGATAACGGGCCTTTGATAGGTTCCAATCCTTAATTCTCTATCCTTGACTTTAACGATATCAGATCTTTCTTGGTTAAATGATAAAGGAACAATAAGGCTATTTTTGCTGTGTTTACTTATTACCGCCTCAACACAAATAGCGCTCTTATTGTCTAGTGCACTTAATACAAATTCAAACTCCTCTTTTGAAAGAAGGGGCCTCTCTTGATTTACTCTAATTTTTTCAGAAAGATGAGCATAAAAACCTTGAATTTCTTTAATTTTTTCTTCAGCTTCATTTATTTTACTTCTCAAATTATGCTTTTCTTCATCAGTAGCTTTACGGCTATTTAATCTTTGTTGAAGATCTTTTATTTTTTTTCTCTGCTCATTAACTTGCACTGTCTTTTTAGCTTCTAGACAACGCATTAATTCATCTTTAATTGCAGAGTAAAATTCATGGTATACTTCGATTTTGTCATTTACAAAATAATGGTATAAGATGCGTTGGAACAAATATAAATGAATTTTTTTGTCCTTTTCCGTAGGTCTTGTTAAGATTTTTGTAGGAATTAAATCTTTGGTTTTAAAATGTTTTTGCTCTTGTGAATTACTGGATCTAGGTTGATCTTTAGAATCAGAAATTGAAGACTCTCGATGTTTTTCTTGCATCAAATATCTCGTAGCATAAAGGAATGGAAGAGAAAAAAGAGATCTAGAAAGGTTTTTGGCATTTGGTAAAGTCCTACCACTTTCTGACAAATTAAGGTATATCTCTTGTTCTGAAGACCTAATACCAGTCGCTGAAGAAAAGAGCCATCCTTTAAATCCAAACCCAAAAGTTAAGTCTGTCTTTTGATGATTTGGTTTTCTAGACTCGACTAAGTTAGCGCAAGCAAAGGACGCTGCTTCAATCCCTCTAGTCATGAGCTGTTGTACCTTTTCTACTAATACAGCTCTTTCCTCATCGCATTGAAAACGAGAAATAAATTCAACTCTTCGATCCTCTGAAAGTTTCATGAGATGACTTGCAATCATAAGACGAAGTTTAATTTCTTTTGTAAACCATTCTGGGATTAATTCAGGGTCTTCAAAAGCAACATCTTCAATAGCCCAAGTCAAAAACGCGCGCTGAAAAATTCTCAAGAAAAAAGAAAAGCTAGCTTCTTCTTCACTCATTCTTTTTTGACAGATCTCTTTTGTTAATTGCTTACATGAGTCAAGAGGAATAGTCAAAATCCAATCGAGATTTTTTACAAACTGGTTTAGATGCTCTTTAAATAAAGGCGCTTGTTCGTGAAATTGATCTAATAATTCTTCAAAATTATCAAGGTAAACGCTAACTACTCTATTTAAAAGCGCAGAACACTTTAATTCAGAAAGACTTTCAGCATCACTTACTAGTAACGCCTCCCAATCAGATTCAGAACGGTGATAACCAAAATTGCTTTTTCCATCGTTGAACCAAATACTTTCATGATATTTTTGAATAAAATCGATGATGAACAAGTCTAATAACTTAAGAACAGAAGACGTTTCAGGAGTTACACCTTCTTGGATATCATCACAAATACATTCGGCAAAAATCTTCAAATTTGAAGCTCTTGCCATAGCTTCGAAAGTTAAACGAATAAAGCTCTCATCAGCTTCTGACTTTAGTCTTTCTTCAATGCTAGCACGCAACTCTTTTTTATTAATAAAATGATAAGCCTCGAAAATGTCTTTGAATTCTGTTCCGTGCTTCGAGTTTAATTCTTTCAAATGTTCTTCTTGAAAAGGCAATACATCTTCAGAAAAGTCAATAGAAACACCAGACGTAAACAATCCTTCTAATCCATGATTTTCTAAGTGTTCTGTCACATGTGGGTCAATTTTGCTAACTATGTTTGCTAACTGAGCTATTTGTGGGCTTTCTGGAGAGCATTTTTGAAGGTTATCAGCCATTACTCTCCAACCTCTTTTGGCAAAGCCATTAAACATATCCATTAATATTTCATCTTCAGAAGCCTCTGGATTTCTTGGGGGAAAATGTTTTAGAGCCTCTCTAAGCATACATTTGTAAAGCCCGATAGATTCGCTTTCTAGTAAAGTAGAATTATTTGGGATTTGCTGTGTTATTCTAGCGGCAAGCCTTTCAACAAGGGGATCTTCGGATGAGCTTGTAAATAAGTTTAGAAAAATGCTAGCTAAACTTTGTTTAATTTGAACACCCACCTTTTCAAGATCATCCCCGGAATGATCTACAGAGGAATTAGATGGTAAAATAGAATTAGCTTCCGAGATAGATGAAGAATCATCCTTCTCTTCTATAAAAGGAGAATCTTGCAAACAGGTTTGTGTTGTATTTTGCTCTTCTGAGACTGTCGACAAAAGGGGCAAAGGACTTGGGGGAACTGATTGATTTGAGCTAGGGATCCTAAATTCTGACATTTTATCTCCATAATATTAAAGTTCAAGCAATGGAAATGTGAGTATTATTGCTTCTATAGAAGAGATCTCCTTCTGTTTCTGTTGTCCAGTAACAGAACGATAACTGTTTAAGTGGTTTATCAAGAATGGATTAAAAGACGAAGGATTTTGAGATACAGTGGCAGTTTGCGCTGACATAAGAAAACCATTTTTGTTTAACGGAAGATTTTCAATAAAGATCATCTTTAATTCAAGAATTCTTTTTATGCGAACGAACATACTCCCCCATGGTGCCCTTTATTCTTTTCAATAGAGACTCTTTCCTTTAAGATTTTTTAAGGATCAGTGATTTGAAATTGAGATACATTTGGAAGATTTAACCGGATTTTTAGAATCGATTGTCTTTTCTAGTGAAGATACAGGCTTTACCGTTGCCAGGCTAAAAGCTCCTCGATTTCACGATCTAGTAACAATCGTGGGAACCCTTCCTGGAGTTCGGCCTGGGGAAAGGCTTTCTTGCCAGGGCACTTGGAAGCACCACTCTCAATATGGCAGGCAGTTCGAAATTGAAAACTACCACTTAGAAGCCCCAGCTGATGAAGTGGGGATCGAAAAATACCTTGCCTCAGGGTTGATCAAAGGGATTGGACCTGTTTATGCAAAACGGATCGTTCAAGAGTTTGGGAAAGAGACTTTAGATGTGATCGATCAGGAGTCAGAAAGGCTTCTTGATATCGAGGGAATAGGAGAAAAACGGGTTCGAAAAATTGCCGAGTGTTGGGAAGAACAAAAATCCATCCGCAAGGTGATGATCTTTTTGCAGTCTCATGAGGTGAGGATTTCCTTTGCTTATAAGATTTTTAAGACCTACGGTGAAGAGAGCATTGAAAAAGTTCAGGAAAACCCTTACCTCTTAGCAAAGGAGATCCATGGGATTGGATTTAAAACAACCGACGCTTTAGCAAAGAAACTGGGGATCGCAGAAGACTCCCCTCTTAGGGTCCAGGCAGGGATCGAGCATGTATTATGGGAGCTCAGTTTGGAGGGAAATACGTGCTATCCTGAAGCAGAGCTCGCTCCAGAAGCAGCAAAAATGCTAGATGTCCCTGAAGAGCTCATTAAAGAAGGGCTTAAAGTTCTAGAAGTGGATCGCCATATTGTCAGGGAAGAGATGGACGGTGGCTTCTATATTTGGGTCGCTCCCCTTTATGCTTCTGAAAAGGGAATTATCAAGGAAATCAAGCGTCTCACTCACTGCCCTTGCTTGATCCGAAACATTGACCAAGACAAAGCTATCCATTGGGCAGAAGCTTCTTTAAAAATGACATTTGCAGAGGGGCAGAAAGAAGCCATCAAAAAGAGCTTTTCAGGATGTATCCATATCATCACAGGAGGTCCAGGAACAGGTAAAAGCACCATTACTAAAGCGATTCTTCTGATTACTGAAAGGTTAACCGATAAGATCATCCTGGCCGCTCCCACAGGCAGAGCAGCAAAAAGGATGACCGAAATTACCGGGAAAAAAGTACCATCCATAGTTTACTTGAATTCGATTTTCAAAAAGGAGGTTTTAAGAAAAACAGAGACTATCCTTTGAATGCCAAGCTGCTCATTTTTGATGAAGCGAGTATGATCGACACTCAATTGATGTATGCTCTTTTGCAGGCGATCTCTCAAGGAACGAGGGTCCTTTTGATTGGAGATGTGGATCAACTCCCCAGTGTAGGACCTGGAAGCGTTTTGAAAGATCTGATTGCTTCAGATCAAATTCCTGTGACTCGCCTAGATCAAATCTTTAGACAAGGAAAAGGATCTCGGATTGTAACCAATGCCCACCGCATCAATAAGGGATATTTTCCTGATGTTGATCATGAGAAAGGAAGCGACTTCGTATTTTTTCAGATAGAAGATTCTGAAGAGATTTTGAGTAAAACCTTGGAGCTCATTCAAAAACATATTCCCAGTCGAACAAAACTGGATCCAATAGATGAAGTCCAAGTGCTTTGCCCTATGAGAAGAGGAACGATTGGAGCGGATAATTTTAACCATGTCCTTCAAGAGCACTTGAATCCTCAAGAGCTGTTGATTTCTCGAATGGGAAGGACATTTCATCTTCATGATAAAGTGATGCAAATCCGTAACAACTACGACAAAAAGGTTTACAACGGGGACATTGGAAGAGTCAGTCATATTAATCACGAAGAGCAAGAGCTCAAGGTCTTCTTTGATGGAGCGATTATCTCCTATCACTTCAATGAAATCGACGAACTAGTCCTCGCTTACGCAGTTTCCATCCATAAATACCAAGGAAGCGAGTGCCCTTGTGTGATCATTCCCGTTCATACCTCCCATTATCGGATGTTATTTAGAAATCTCCTCTATACAGGAGTTACAAGGGGAAAGAAACTTGTCATTTTGCTGGGAACAAAAAAGGCACTTTTTATTGCTGTGAAAACCGACCATGCTCAAGCCCGTTATACCGGGCTTAAAAGCCTGATTTTAAAAAACTTTTGATGTTTTTTCTGCTATTATTTTTTCTATTCTTATCGCTCAGAAGATTTACTCAACAAGGACGGTTTGCTATCTAGGAATGCTACTACGTTTCTTCAAACAAAAAACCCTAGAGATGCGATCGTAACAGGATTTTTTTATCCTGTCTTTTTAAGGAGATTTTGTGTACCATTTTTGCTTATCTTCAACCTAGAGTAAGGATAAATTTAAAAATGTCATTTGTTAGTAAGGTAGTTGGATCTCCAATAAGAATGATGTGGCCTAGCTTAGTTCAGCGCTCATCTTCTCTTTTTCCTCTGTTTAGAACTACTGGAATAAGAGCTTTTTCTTCAGAAGACTCTCTAACAGGAAAAGTAGGGCAGATAGATTTAAGCAAAAAACACTCTGTTGTTGTTCCTTTGGGTAGTCAGCGGGTTATCATTCCTTCAGAAGTGCAAACTAAGCTGTGGCAAGAAAAAATATCACGAGTAGATCAGTATTTAAGGTTGGCACCAGAAGAAAAGAGACTTAAACTAATGACCTTATCTGTTCAGAAACTTTCTCAACATATTGGTCTTCCAACCCCAAGAATGGAAGACGAGACCGATTTACAGTGGGTATTTTCATGGGTTACCAAAGAAGCAGAGAAAAAACAGATGAATCCTGTAACAGTTTCTTACTCCAGTGGAAGTATCGATGTGATTTCTAGTATTGTTGCAACAGTCAATAAGTACTTCGCAGATGAAGAATTTCCTGCACAAGCAAGGGTGCAGTCAGTTTCAGAATATTTTTGGAATACCAATCAAAGCAGCCAATATATTTATCCCTTTACTTCCGACTCGGATGAACTCCACACAATGGTGGAAATGGGACTTCCCTTCTTAGACCATCTCACTCTTTATCATGAAGTCGGTGTCGGATCAGGAGAAGGAATTATTGAAGTGGTTCGAAGGGGAATACAAGAAAATAGAGTTCCGGGTTGTATTGTGGGAACAGACTTAAATAGATATTCATTAGAATCTATCCGGCTCCTGATAGAAGAAGAGTTTGGAGGGTTTGACAACGTTTATTTGAGACACTCGAATGCAGCGGAGCCTTTTGAGGGTGAGCAATTGGGATTTTCTCCCAAAATTTTTGTGGTAGCTGCCAACCGCTTTTTTTCAATTCTTGATCCTAAAGTTTTTGATTCTGTTGTTGAGAATTTTTCTCAGCAGATGAAAAAAGAAGGTTATCTAGTAGCAGGAATTAATCTAGCATCTCATGCCAATATGGAAATTCTTGAAGAAATGATCGAAGGTAACCCTAGTTATAGTCTTGAAGAGGAAGAGCTTGCAAGAGTGCTCTATTTAAAAGAGCCTTTTACCGAATTTATGAAAAGAGAAGGGCTTAGCGAGAGGGATCTGATCGATAGAATCCATAATGATACGAAACTTCCAAAAAACAAAATTGACATTTCTAAAATAGTCGAACAAGTCTATTATAATCCCGAGAAATTTGCTAAAAAAATACAGTCTCAACAACGGTTTTCAGTTGTTGATAGAAGAATAGTAAAGGAAAATCCAGGTCGCGAAGTTCTATTATTTAAAAAGAGCCAAAATTAGTTATTAACTTTGGATTCTTTTACTCTTTTGATAAAGTCTTCCGCCATTCTGTCAAACTCTGGAGTCCCCTTTAATGGCAGACAATTACAGCCCAGCGGATTAGGTTTTTCCTGTTTGGCAGCTTCTCGCAGTTGGATAAGGAGAGTTTCTTTAAGCTTGGGCGAAATTGTGGCTTCTTGTTTTGGTAAGCTCTGTAGCACACGGCTAGAAGTAGAAAAACATCGTTGCCACAAAGGAACAGTTGTCGTAAAAAACCCTTTTACTCCGGAAAGTCCTATTCTAGAAAGAGTAGCCATAACATACCTCCTGTACATTTGTGAATCTATAATATCCCAAAACATCTTTACCATCCATTAAAAAATAGGGTTCTGGTGCAAAAAATCTTTTCTCAATGAAAAAAGGTCAAATTCTCCCCCTCTATCTCTTCTAAAACCTCTAAGTCTTCGATGGGGACAAGAGCAGCTTTTATCCCCTCTTCCCCTTCCAAGATAATCCTTTCTCCTGAAAAGCAAGCTTCTTTTAAATACTGCTCTAATTTTCCTTCCCAGTTTTTTTCTAATTTCATTGTTTCCTCCTACCGTGACAGGCTAGGACCTCTAAAAAGGTCTCTTTGTTGTCGGAGCTCTTTTTGCAGGGCTTGGTTATGTGCTTTTTCTAATTCTTTTTGGAGCGACAGCTCCTTTGTTTCTAGGCCTAGAGTGTTGGAAAGCCTATTTTGGCGATGAACCGAATAAGAATGAAATTGAAAATATCTTCAAGGCAATTGAGAATATAGACATCACACTGGAATGATACCCATGTCTATGGAATTTTGATCGAATGTATAAAGAAATTATTTAAATTTTACCTTATTTGGAGATGGACAAAAAAACCCTATGAGAAGAGGATATCAAGCATCAGTCTAAAAAATGTTCTCATTTCTATCTGAAAATGTCAAAGCAGGTAGATTTCATTAATCAAATAAGTGAAGTCGACTAAAGTGTTGAGAAAAAGGAAAGTGATGAAAGATAAGGATTTCATTTTCTGACTCTAATGGGTGCTCGTCAGCAAGCACCACTTCACCACCTTCTTTTTTTATATAAATTCGACACCTAATATTATAAAGCTTTGCTGCTAAGAGGATTTCTTGGGTGGAAAGGTAGTAACTGGGTTGTTGAATGGCTGTAAAATATGCATCTATTACCTTAGACTGCGATAGAAAACTTTCCTTCATCTCTTGAATAATATGATCATCCATCCTTTCCTCATGCAACTTATGGATTTCTGAAAGCTGATCTGAGCTAAAAGACTTTGAAATCTCTTGCCTTTCTCCGTCTACCCAATTCATGAGCGTCTCGATATCTTCTTCATGTAAGCATTGGAAATAATGGCTTCTTGTAGGAAAAATACATTCCATAACGAATTTTTTAACTTTAGGGCTCTTGTTGATTAAAGCAACCCATTTTCTCCCTTCTTCTTTTCGAAGTTCTTGCTTCTGAATAAACTGTTTATTTTCTACAGATTGGTATTCGAGTTGAAATGGTTCGAAGAGCTCTGATGGGTAAGCCATTTTCGCTTCATTTGAGGGATTTAAGCTTAATGCTTTCTCTAATAAGTCCATTTGACACTCGACCAAAAACTTTGGGTCATCAAGTTCTTCTCGAATTTTTTTAACAAAGTCTTCTTTTGGATTTCCTTCAGAAATGTAACATTCATTTCCTATCACAGCCCCTCGTAGAGCATGAAGCCCACAACTCCCATCTCCTGGAGTGGAAAGGGTAACATAATTGAGTCCATCAATACTGTATTGAGTTTTTGGATGTTTAACTTCTTCTCTATCAACGTGTTGCGAAAAAATTTCCCATGCAAGACTTTCTTCCCCGCTGCTTGCATTAGCAACATTGGCTGGGCGATAGATTTGACAAATTCGGAACGTAAACCCTAATTCTTCAATAATCTTCCTCGTCAAAGTAATATCAACTTTAGCTAAAGTTGACTGAAAAGCGGTCATTTTTCGATAGATCTTATAAAAAATGCGCGTCGTCAAATGAGTGTTGATCTCTTTTCCTAAATCAAAATGACCACTTTTCAATTTGGCAAAAGAAATAGAAGCTTGCCCATTAGCATTAATATATCCGTGATCTAAGAGTCGTTGGTAGATCTCTTCCCCAGACATTTTAGGGCTTATGTTATTAAAATCTTTGGGAGAAAGTACTGTTTCAAACTTTCCTTCTTGTGCAATTTCAACCTCTTTTTTTCGATCATCATGGAAAGCTAAAACGAAGCAAATTTTTTTTCGATCTCTATTAAAGAGTTGAAGAAACTCCTCTAAACTATATGCTTGATAAAATGTAGTGAGCTTCTTAAAGTAAGGGTCCTTTTTTTCTGAAGAAGCCTCAGTCCAAAATTTTCTTAAAATATTGGAGCTCGACCGAGGATGTAATAACGCTGCTGAAAGGGCCTCTGCAGCGTTGCGCAGCTGTGAACAAGCTTTAGTCGTGACTTCACTGATCGACTCTTTCACTTGGTAAAGATAAAGATCTCCCCCAACTTGCTTCATGAGATCAAAAAGCTCTATTCCATTGGGGGTGATTCGATCTCCTACAAAAAAATCTGGTTCCCCTATATAAAGAGCATTATACTCCCCTTCACGTTTGAAATCTTGATATAGCTGGTATTTCTCTTCGAGAAACGCTTGAAACGGCTGTAAAAAACCTTCCGGTTTTTGTGAAATAACAAAGCTTTCTTCTTCTCCTGGAAGCAAAATTGTTTGGGGTGTTAAAGGCTTGGCAAAGCGTGTAATAGAGGTTTGCTTGGTTATACGTTGCTTTTTCTCTATTGGTTCTTCTTCTGTTCTTTTTCTTTTAAGTTTTCCATCTTTTGTGAGCGGGTTTGTAAAAGGTTTTAGTTGGCTCCAAACTTCTTCAATTCCTTGTTCTGACTGAACCGTCTCTCCTATTTTCTCTCTGACTTCTTTCCAAGTTGTTCCTGCCCACTCTATTTGGCTCATCCATGGAATATGGAGTTGAGCCTCAGAAGAGCGAGGAATTAAGCATGCATTGATGTTGGTACGAAAGTCACTTTGGACTAACATTAAGTATTCAGAAGAGACTTCTAGCCAAATACCATGGTTCCTAAAGTAAATTTCTCCTTCGGAAGTTCGAACTTCTGCTTCAAGAAATCGTATCAATCCTTCGCGATAAGGGCGTCCACTAAACTGAAACTCCATTTTTAGCTTGCTTAGTTCTTGAATAAAGTCTTTTTGAGACTTAATCTCCTTAAAGGATTTAATAGCCAGGAGCACATCTGACAATAAGGGGGGCGCCGTCCACTTATAAATTTCCTTTTCTCCATGATATAAAGTAAACTCTCCTGAACGGAGATAGTCATCAGAATAACGATGCCAAAAACGAAGATCTGAAGGATTCTTGGGCTGCTCATAAATCTCCCAAAGACGCTTAAGTAAGCAATGCTCTAATTCCTCCCGTTTTTGAATGGGAGATCTTACAACAAGATCTAAAAAAAGAAATGATTCATCATCTTCTTCAGCTATCTGATCGTGCGCAGGGATAAAATGCTTACATTCAAAAGTTGGCTCTTTTTGATACAGCTTTGAGAGGTGGATGAGAATTTTTGAGTAATCTGAAAGGTCTAATTGAGAATTGATCCGAATTGACTTCATATTGACATCAACTGTCATGGCTTTTTCCAGCTTATGATCCTCAAATTGGCAATAAATAGATGAATGCTTTCTAAATCTTGTTGTAAAATGTGTGACAAACTGTGATTGAAGCTGCAATAAAGAAAAGGAAGGAATGCCATAAAAAGTGAGAGATGACTGTAGGATCGACCCAATTAAGTGTTTTGTTTTGATTTCTAAAAGAGTAGGAGAGAGATGCCTTTTGGCTACTTTCCATGGAAATTTATAATTCGTTAGGTGTTTTATCACCTGAGGCATGTTGCTTCCACGAGTAGCGGCATATATATCTAACTTTTTTCCAGGAAGAGCTCTAACAAAAAAGATGACATAATCTACTTGATTTCTTTGAAAGGATATATCTGGATTATGATCTTCAAGTTGTTTCCCTACTAAGCCAGTTCCAGAAGTAGTGCTACATGAGAAAATAACCCGAAAGCCATTAATGCTTTCAACTTCTGACTTAAGCTTTTGAAGCTTACTTTTCTGGATAAAATCATCTATGATTGTCACTAAAGCTTGTTCTTTTTTTGCATCTGGGGCAGAACGAATAGCATTCTGTTGCTCTTTGGGAAGTTTAAGTCGATGTAAGCTAGAATGAGGAACCACAAAATCAGATGAAATACTCATTTTTCACCTTTAAAATTTTTTACAGGAAGAAGGGGTGTTCCTTCAAGGGTCACGACCATATCATTAATCGATAGGCATGCGCTATTGATGTAATTTAACCAGAACTCAGGAGATATCCCTCTCTTCATGAATTCCCTATATTTCTCAAGATCAAATGATTGCCCCTGATCTATTCCATGCTCAGCAAAAAACTCTATCCAATCGTCTTCAGTAGAATTTACGACGTAAGGACTACTTAGCTGGACATGGGTTCCATCTTGAGCATTTTCAATCAACCTTATCAGTAAAATGTCTCCCTTTTCTATCTCTTCATCCCATCCTGGTTCTAGAACCGCCTCTATGGATCTTCCAGAGGGGATTTCTTTAAGTTTGAATGATTCTTCCGATTTCTCTTCACAAAGATACACCCCTGTATAGGACATTTTCATTCTCTCAATGAGACTCAATTTGTCTTTGTCTATATCTAAGGGCATTTTCGAAGAAATGGCTAAATCTGTTAGAACCTTGCCCGTTTTTCCTATCTCCAAATCAAACAATGTCCACATTGTAAAATAAGATTCAAAAATAGGGCTCAAAGGATCTTCTATTCGATACTTAGATTCAGCCTTTTCAATGGTTTTTCTGTGTTTTTTAAACTCTGGTAGACCTAAAGCTATGTAAGACAATGGAATAATAAGAGTCATGAGAAGTGTACACTCAGAAAATAAAGGGTGAAAGTTTTCTAATTCCTCTGTTTCGAACGCAAAGTTAATCAAATCAAGAAAAGCCGCTTCTTCATCAAAAGAAACGACCTTATTCGAGGGTGCTGGAACTTTTGGATCTTCTTTTAAAAGCTCTTCTATAAATGAGTCGATAGAATCTTTCATACATTCCTTTAAACTTCTTAGGTCAAAAACAGATGAAGTTGCTGGTCTTCCTAAACTTAACATCAAAAGATTCTAAAAGAGCCTGAATATGGAAAGCAAGTTTTTTAATATCCACGCATCTGTCATTTTGGAATTTAGGGCTGAGAGATCGATTCTTGCTTAAAATACCTAAATTTTGTTTTAAGAGCTGGCCAATTTCCTGGAAGTTTGACGAATGCCTCTAAATCAGGGAGGGTTAAGATTTGTGTTGGAGAAATGACAGGCCGCATTCTCTCGACACTTGAAAGATTGACTCCATCGCGCATCTCGTGTGCTCCATAAGAAAGCCCCTCTTGAGTCTCTTTAAATTCCCTCTGTCCAAAAAAAGAAGACATTCTTTTAGCAATATCGGCATCACTTTGCCTAAAACTGACTTTAGTGCTACACTGGTCTAAAATGACGCGCGTCCCATGATGTCCATACAGTTTATCCACCTGAGAAATATTCTGTGTGGCTAAAACAATTGCTCCACCATATTTTCTGAGTTCTGCAAGAGACTCTTCTAAGAACTCTAGCTTTTGCATTGCATGAAGCTCATCAACAATCAGCCAAATTTTTTCCTTTGCTTGGTCAAGAGATCTTCGCTTAATGGCATTCAAGGCAACAGAAAACCAAACAGATAAGAGTGAATTCAAAGCCTTTCTTTGCTCGGTTTGACAGGTAAGAAAAAGCCACTGATCAGAAGAGTTTTCTGAAAGGATCCAATCACGGATTGAAAATGGATCCTCTGCATTTTTAAGCATGCTAAAGTGCCGAACAGTATTTGCAATGGTCGCACGGATAGAAACGGTGGTTCTTTCTCCTTGAGGGTCCAAGTAAATTTTTGCTGGCGTATCTTTTAAGTCTTTATAGAGATCAGAGACACTTTTCATAAGAAGGTCATCTACCAGTTCTTCAATATTTTGATTTCCAGACTCTTGATACTTTTTTAAAGCAGCTAAAATAACGGCTCTTCCTGCCTCTTGAAAAAAATCATCGTGATGATTGTCTTCTTTAGGAATCAGACTGTTAACAAGTTGATCGTAGTCATAATCATAAGCGCATTCACACCAGGGATTCCATCCTTCGGATCTTGTGTCGTAAGGATTAAAGAGAATGTCTTTTTCTTCTCTAAAAAATTTTGAAACAAAATCTCCTGTCGTATCCACAATCACAGCGCGATCGCCCTGAAGGCGTATCTGCTTCATTAAGTTTCTCAAAGCATTTGTCTTCCCTGTTCCTGTGGCTCCACAAATGAGGACGTGTTTTGTCTCTGAATTTTTAAGGAGTGGAACGGTTCCAATTTTAACCTTAGAGTCTTTAAAAAGGATTTTCATCTTTAGTCTGACTTTCCAAGGTTGAGGGAGCTCAATTTGCTTAAGTGGTCTCTTCTTATGAGTCAAAAATCCTCTAAAACCAAAAAATAAGAGAAAAAAGAAGATGGTCCCTACGCTTACATAACCTCCTTCTTTTAGTGCAGTCACTCCTCTATCAAAGAGAAGATCCACTCTTTCTCGGCATATTCTAATGAGGTCCTTTGTATTGACTACAACCTTTTCATTTCGATAACACTGCCCACTCACACTGCACCAAAATTTGCTATCCACTTTCATTTTATCAGGGGCTAGCGGAAGTGTTGCTCTCAAATGGTAATAAGCTGCTTGAAAGTTCTCTTTTGGCTGTTTACTCATTTTAAGACCAAAAAATAAGAGCCCAGCCCCAATTGATCCTAATACCATGATTCGAATGACTTGTTTGAACATGCGCATACGATGGGCCCAAGTCTGCCCTCCACGAGTTACGTTATCTAAAAATGTCATATTTTTCCCTCTTTAAGGAAAGTAATCACTTGTTCTGGAATCGATCACAGCGATTTTTTGTTCATCTGTTAAATTATCCCATCCAGGCAGTCCTGGATCATAAGGTTTTGAAGAGTTTCCTTGTTCGGGAAATCCTAAAAATTTTCCAACAGATGCGGCTGCTTTACAAAGAGTACTATGTTGAGAGGCTTTAAGGAGAAAGTTTGGTTCGGATGTTATCTTAAACTGAGCTCTTAGATCGGCGTATTCCCCTCCAACAGGATTTCCTTCAGCGTCGTAGTATTTGGGCTTCACTTCTTCTGCTTTAGCTTCGATCTTCTCAAATCGCCCTAAAAAATTTTCCCCTTCCTGAGGAAAACTTTGTGGATTAAAACCACCAAAGCTCTGATTTTTAACAGCTTCAAGTCTCTCTAAGTTATGTGATCCACCGAAAACCCCCTCTTGTGTAGATGGCACATGAGGCGTGATCTTTTCTTGCCGTGAGGCTTTTTGAAATCTAGCAGTTTCAATTTCCGACTGCCAACGACTCTGATTGCTTTCTAAAACTCCCCTTTCTGCTTCGTATTCTTGCTTAAGATTAGAAGTTTCGATGGAGGTTTTGGGCGCGATGTTTCGAATAAATCCATCAATTTCTCTTTGCCGCATCACTGGATCGGAAAGGGTTTGTTGAATGAGCTCCTTGTCTCCAATACTTTCCTCTAAGTGACCCATAAAGGCGTTATTTAGGTTCTGAGACACACGAAGGTCCTTGCTTTGGATGCCCGATTCTAGGGTCTCTAGGCTCTTTTGTTTCGAATAAGCGGCGTTGAGTTGTGTTGCAGAGCTTTCCGTTTGATTAAAAGAGTCTGCAAAGTCTTGGTAATCCCTAAATCCTTCTTCTGCAGAAAGGTTTCCTCCTTCGCGATGAACTGTTTGAGCTAAATGTTGCATGCTTTCATAGATAGAAAGAGCATCGGATAGCCTTTCGCTTTTTTGATCCCCTTTTGCCTCTGCAAACCGATTGGAAAGAGATCCATCAATTCCTGCTTTAAGGCCAATCCCCCAGCCAGCACCTACCTTAAGCGCTTCATCGAATACCTGTGTGGTATCCATGTTATGAGTTTTTCCATATTCTTCAGCTTTGGTGTAGATTTCTTGAGCTTGTTTTTGCATATTTGAAAGCTCGGAAGTATCCCACCCTTCTGATAGACTTGACGCATTAGAAGTGTGTTTACTCAGTCCTTGAGCGCTATTTGCTGTATGAGCGATACTATTAGATAGAGCAATGCTTTCTCCTTGAGTCACAGATTCAGCTTCTCTTAAGTGAGACTGAATACTGTTTGTAAAAGCTTCTGAATTGGAAATATCGGTTAATAGGTTAGACTTCCTCTCGTCTATTGAGAGCCCTTTTCCTTGGATAGAGGTGGTCATTCTTCCTTGAACATCTTGAGTAGAAGTGGTTCCCCCCATGAAAAGAGGAGACAGATTCCTTTGGTTTTCCGTGACATTCCCAAAGCTCTGAGAGGAAAGCCCCACGTTTTTATAGCTGTAATTTCCCGTGGTTTCCTCACCAGCACTAGCACTTGCAGAGCTTTGGGCAGCACCAGTAAAGGAGCTTGCCCAATGGACAAGGGCTGATGCTCCCCCTTTGGATAAATAGATGAGTCCCCATGAAAGTAGAGGAATTATCAAGAAGATGCCGCAAGCAATTCCTTCCATGTGATTATACAGGTCAAAGAGCCCATCAGACATGGTGAGGGAATACGACTTTCCTGAAAACCCTAACCCCCCTTTCTTGGCCTCCCAAATACAATCAAGGATAAAGTTAGCAATGACAAAACAAGGAGGCCAAAAGCTGACCCAAGCAATGATCTGGATCCATCCAAGGAGAACTCTAAATCCCAGAGAGATTAAACTCACAATAATCACGAGTGGGAATACTCCATAGAGAAGCGCTTCAAAATAGTTGCGGCTTGCTAGAAGAATGTTAGCCCCCATAGCTCCTAAGATTTTTTGAGAAGCGATCTGAAGTTGTTCGGCTCTTTTTGCAGCTAAGGTATCATAACGCCCTACCGTATAGCCTTTGAGAGTATCGATGGCAATCTGCTGCTCAACAAGTTTTTGGATAGGAGCTTTTTCACTTTTATCAAGAAGATGTTGGTATTCGCTTCCTATTGAGCCCATGAGAAGCTCTTTAGAATTGGCGAGCTCGCTGCCTAAATGTTTGTGAATTCTAGAGATGGCATGCTGGCATGACAGCATACCAGTCGTCCCGGGAGGAGGTTCTTCTTTTCCGTCTAAAGGGCCGATAGAATGGTTGGGTTGCCTATACTGAACTCCCCTAATTTTTGAAGTGCGCTCTTCTAAAAACTCGAGCAAGTTGGGAGCTTTCCCTAACTCTTCTTTCGTATAGAGCCCCAAGCCTAAATCTCTAAAAACGCATTCACTGCAAAAATTGCGGAAATTCTCTTCCGTCACTTCGTCAATGAGTTTCATCTTTCTCGTATTGAAAAGACTTTTCCCAGCATAGATATGACCTGTCCAATTATAAACACCGTCGTCGACAAGGTGGGCCCCATCCTCAAGCATTTCTGTCATTCCATGACTCAGAGTGCTAAAGAAATGAGCCGTATAGGCTAAAAGGAGAGGAACGTTATCAACTTTATAGTCCTTTTGCTTGGAATCGTTTCTAATCAGATAGTCATGAATGATCACTTTTTCGGTATTGAGAGTAAACAGCGACACCGTTAGAAAAACAGGAATGAGCCACTGTTTCCAAATGGGAGAAAGACTCATTTTGGTCATTGCCATGACAACAGCAACGAGGAGTCCGATATTGACTGCAATCCAAACGGCAGCATCGTAGTCAGCGATTTTTGCTCCGCAGATGATTGATACGAGGTTGAAAATCTTTTGAAGAATCTCCCCTCCCCCATAAGTATAGACTTTGAGACCTTCACTTGCTGACAGAGGAATAGTTGTTAGAAGAGATAATCCCCAAAGGAGCTTTTTCATAGGTTCGCTCCTGGTTTATCTCTCAAGTTCTTTTCAATATCAATGAGAAACTGGATGATTTTTTGCTTCTCTGACATTTTTCTGTAATTATCGAGTTTAAGTCTCTCGATACGAACAAGGGTTTGTTCGAGCCCTTTCTTAAAGGATTCAAATGACTCTTGTTCAATCTGCTTGGACTGGCTTGCCTCCGTCTGAACAAGGAGAGTTTTAACAATCTGTTCGACATACTCTGCTACCCTCTCGAAAGCAATAATTTCTGCGCATTGACGCAAAGAAACATGCTTTTCAACATTTTTCCCCTCCCACTGCCCCATAAGAATCATCAAAGAAGAGATAGGGAATTGAGTCGATGTAATCATCTCTTTTTCAGACTCGGTTAAGGGCTCTTGCTTTTCAAGTCCTTCACGCAAGATTTTCGATTGAAGAGAGCGAAGAATGGACCAGATTTTATCTTTTTCAGACCTTCCTGCTCTGACATGAATGGAGCTATTTTTGTTGATATTCATAGGGCTGCTTCCTTGAGCCTCTCCAAAACGATAAGCGTCTTTTAGCTCTCCCCCATAAATCAGTACATCAAGGGCTGATTCTGCTTTAGAAGGAAAAAACTCTATCTTCTCTCCCTGTTTAAAGATTGTTCCACTGATATTGAGATAAAGATCTTGAACATTTTTGTCGGGGAGGTTTAGGTTTTTTATGACTTCCCAAGCTAAGTTATAGTTTCCAATTAAAACGCCCTCTTTCTGTGCATGACCCATTGCGGCGCCTGCTTTTTTGCTGCTGCTATCACGACAACCATGACGGGCTTCAATGAGTCCAGAAAAAAGGCCTTCTTTAGCACCTGTTTGAGAGCAAATATATTGGGTGGCCTCTTCAGATCTAGGCCAAATCCCTTCGACTAAGCTCGAGCCAATTTCGCAGGAATTGATGTTGATGGCGTTTAGCTGATTGGACCAATGTTGCACCTTGGACATCACTCCTGAGGTTAGTGGTGAAGTCGTCTCCAAGGCCAAAAGAAACGCATGGGTCCCTGCATTTTTCGCGATATTTAGAAGGGCTTTTTTCATTTCATCATTGGAAACAATGTTAAGCGCTCCCATCGTATAATCAATCCCGCCACATCCTACGTTTAATTTAGGAAGAGAGACATGAACGGGATTGACATCAGAAACTTGGGTACGCACAAATCCAGAACCCCCCAGAAAACTTACACCAATGACATCATCATAAAACAGGTCTCCTTCGCTAATGTTAGCGGGGATGTTGGTCTGATCAAAAAACTCTTGGATCTTTCCTGAAAAGGATTTCTTTTCTTTGGCGCTAAGTGGAAAAATGCAGCCTAAACAAAAGGCTCCCAAGATTGCTAAATATTTTCTCATTTTTCTTCCTCTAAAAGATGACGTTTGGCTTGTTTATAGATATTGTCGATAAGATCAGAGGCGGAGAGTGCTCCTACCCCTACATGAAATCCTTCTTTGGTCTCTGGATTAACAATCAAGAAGGTCGGAGCATTTTTAACTCCATATTTCTGAGAGAGCCCTTTGTCTTTTTCAAAGTCTGGGAAATCTTGAAGAGGTAAGCCATTCATGGAGACTGTTCGAATTTCCCAATCTGTAACCGAGGCAAACTGTCTAGCAATTTTTCCTGCTTGTTCGCTGTAAGGATCTCCCCCATTCGCAAAAAGAAGGAGAAAGTATTTGTCTCCAAGAAGGTCCAGAACTGATTTTTTGTTTGCTTCCTCTAGCTTTTTTCGGACTTCAATTCCTGAAGCTGCTAAAGGATTGGCAAATCCATCTCCAAACTCTGGAAGATCAAGCAAAAGATACTGCCACTCTTTAGCAAAGTTTTCTGATAGCAAAAGAATTTTATTTTGCTCTTCAATGTAACGAATCACATTTTCTCTTGAAGGAGAAAGGATCGCTAAGCAACGCAGTTGATACAGTTCTTCTCTTTGCTGCGCCATGATCTCAGCCGCTTCCTCAGGAGTTTTAGGTTTTTCTTTTTGAGATTTTTCCGCTTCTTTGGGATCCTCAAAAAAATAGAACCCCTGGTTGCCGCTTTCTTCATAGAAGCCCCCAAAAAGCAGAGCTCCTTTACAAAGAAAGCTCGCTATAAAACAAATTTTCAAGGCATTGAAACAAGGGGAAAAACATCGAGAAGGTCTGTTTTTCATAGTTCTCCTCTTAGCTGCTTGATTTTTTCTCTTGAAATCTCTGTTTTCTCCTCGAGCTTTGCCCTTGCTTTGTCTTCAGAAAGAGAGTTTGAAAAACCCTCTGCCATTGACTTAAGTTTGGAGGCGTTCTTTTGAGAGTCGATCTTCTCTTGGATCTCTTCTATAAAATCCGTAAAGTCCATCTGCTCAAAATCAAGGGATTGAAGCTGAGCAAGGGTTAGCCCTTGGCAATTGGGTTCTTCTGGCTTGCCCCAGCTAATCCCTAGTTGAATGCGTCCTTCTTCCTGGATAATACGAGCAAGTTTGGTGGGGAAGCAGCAATAGACGTGCTCTGTCATGAGGAGTTTTTTAATGTGCCCAATCCGGTGGCATTTCCCCTCTTGAACCTTTTCAAAAAGATCTCTTTCTTCTTTACTGCATCTTCCTAAATCGAGACCAATAAAGATTCCTCTCCCTTCACAATCTTTTTTGTGGCAACAGTCAAATAGGTTTTTCGAATCAAAGCTTCTCCGACATTTGGAGCTATTGCCACAGAAAATAGAAGCATGATTAGGATCAAATCCCTTTTCAGAAATGCTTTCTCCTAAACTCTCTAGGGCTCCAAACGTAGAGATCACCTGACCAAACTCTGTATTTTTCTCGTAAGAAGGATCAAAATCCTCTAGATCAAAAAATTCTTCTTCTTCGAAAGCTATCTTCTGAGAGCTGTAGGATGCTTTTCCTCCTAGGTCATAAGTTTTCTCCCAACTTAGACAATCTCCAAAATCATCTTCTTTAAGGCAGGTCCTCTTTAGAAGCACCCCTCCATTCTCTCGCAGACTTTTGCATTTAGAGTCAGCCTCAGGTTGACAAGAGAAAATGAGCCTCTGATTCCAAGAGTCTCGATAAATGTCTTTACCTGAAATATTCCGCTTTCCAGGATTAAATTCCTGGGTTTGAAGAAGTGAGCAATTGATATTTGCTTCTAAGGCTTGAAGGGTGCTTTTTTGAGTAAGATCGGTTTCCCAATAGTCCACCTCCTTTTCCTCTTGAAGAACTTTTGTTTCGATGTGATTTTTATCACATGTCTGACCCTCTTTATGAGTCCACTTCTTAATCACGTGGTAGTTTTTAAAGACTCCTCCGCTCTCAATGGCAGCATTCCATGTTTTAAGACTCGCATCCTTGGATAGTTCTTTTTCCCAGTCTTCGACTTGTTTTTTAGCATCGCTTTCCCAGAAAAATTCTTTTTCTTTTTTGTGGCCCTGGCAGGTCCGGATTTCCTCAGTTTTACGAGGGAGCACTGTGATAGTTCTTTCTTTATCAATGGTCTTGATAAAGCTTCCTCCCTCCTCACACGTCTCGATATTTTTTTCTTCTGGAACAAGGTTTTCTTCCTGAGAAATAATTCCAATCCCTTTTTTGGAGTTTTCCATAATCGATCGAGAAAAGATCAAAAAGTCTTCAGTCCCTTCTAGTTCCTGAGTTCTTAAGGAAGAGTCGATTAATTCTTGAAGGTTTGCTTCAAAGGGAGAAAATTCCTGTTTGTCCGTTTTTTCTCTAGCAAGCTTTTCATCAAATGCTTTTCCTCTATCTTCCTCTGGAAGAAAATCATCACAGTAGGCTGCAAGTTTGCCGCTTGAAAAAAGCGATTCTAAGACGTTTTTAGCCTCCTGGTTTTTCTCTTTCCCTATCGACTTTGCTTCTTCTTTTGCCTTTTTTAAGTTTTCTTTAACCGATGTTTCGATATCGTCTTTTGCAAAAAGAGAGGAGATGCTAAGAATAAAAATGGCGGCAGTGAAAACAAGAAGAATGCTCTTTCTTTTTTTCTCCCCTAAACAAGGTTTTATAGACAGTCTTTTCATTTTTAACTCCCTGCCGCCACTTTCTTTGCTATCTTATAAGGGTCTAGACAGCAGTGTTTTTTGGTCCAAATCAGGTAAACAAAATCCTCCCCTCCATAGGGAAAACTTTTTCCTCCTCCCCATAAAACATCGCTTCTTCCTAAAGCGTTGCAAGGACCTTTCGTTTGGGCTATGGGATATGTGAGCTGTGTTTTGTAAGCGCTTTTTTTGATCCGATAGGAGGAGTGACTTTCGCAGTAATTATCTTCTTCAAAGACTTGTAAAACATGCCAGTTATGAAGTTTGGCGAGTATTCGATGAACAAGTAAGGAACTAGCTTGGATTCCTCCAATATGCTGAGAAACATGTCCTGTTAGAGGGTAAAGAGAGCCTTGACACCCTGCACACCAAAAAAGACGATCCAAAGGTTTTTGGAAGCTAGAAAAACCACAATCGACGATACAAGCAGCGTGAGCAAGAGGGTTTGCAAATAAAACAATTTCAGGGCTGATAATAGTGTTCCACTTGTCTCCTCCCCAAAAAGGATCAAACTCTGACATATAACCGACGTCTAAAGGAAGGCGATCTTCACATATAAATTCGATTCCTAGGTCAAGAAGGCTCAAAATTGGAAAGTGGTAGTAGTGAACATGGTAAAAGCTGCTGGATTCGATTTCGGGGGTGGTGGATTTGACTCCTCCTCGATTGAGTCCTGGTTTTCCAATAGAAATCCCTCCAAGCCCCATAAGCTTATAGGGAGTTCTCGTGACATCGATCAAACGTGTAGGTTCCCAAAAGGCTATAGGAATTCCTACTAAATCTCCTTGGCAGTGGCATAAAAATTTTTGTTTGTATTCAACTAAGTCAGAGTGCTGAGGGGTGACATTCCCTCCCCCAATATGAATGGGGAAAAGACAACTCCAACAAACATCGGTGACAGGATTAATAAATTTCCCTTCTGCATGGGCGGTAAAAGGAAGGAGGAGAAGTGGCAACATGAAAGTCAATTTTGCGAGGAATCTCATCGGATCCCCCTTAAATTTTGTATTCCTTGTTTACTTTGAATACCTTTGTTACTTGGTATACAATGTTTATTGTGTGTATTTTGTTTACATTTATTACTGGTATTCAAAGAAATACATTGGAGCTCTTTGGCTAGGTATTGTTCTTCTCCTTTTTCAGAAAAAGTTTCTAGAGCATAAGAAACTGGGACGTTCCCAATCATTTTATCAAAGGCCTCGTCTCCCTTTAAGACAATCGTTGGAACCTCTGTTACCTCATACTCTTCAAAACTATCTGGATCGATCAAGATAGGAGCATCCATGCCAATTTCTTTGAGATGATTCAGTTTATTGAAAAATTCAGCAAATGAGTTGTTGGGGAGGCCACGAACCACAAAAGCACCTCCGCAGCTCTCTAGTTCCTTTGCAAAAGAAAGAAGAGAAGCTTCTGGCATCGAAAAAGAGATAAATACCAGTAAGGGATAGTCTTCCAGAGTTGGAGCTCCTTCAAAGCAGCCACCACTAGGGCATTTTGTTTCTTGGGAAGAGATTGCTTTTGAAGCAAGAGAACTCTCTTTCTTTATTGAGGAAGTTTCGCCCTGTTTCTGTGTTTGATATGAAGTAATGTCTCCATAACCTTTTGAAAATAAAAAGGGTGTAACTAGAAAAAGAGTGCGACAAAATGTGACAGCTTTCATAGATCTCCCTCTTTGATTGGAATCTCTTCAACAAGTAGGACTTTTCCTGCTTGGGTGATCCGACAAGGGATCCTTTTGATTTGAAATCTTTTTGAGTAAAATCCTCCTTGATCAAAGAAAACAGAGCGCTCTTTTTCTTCTTGCAGCTTGAGAGGATTTCCGTTTGTCAAGATCCATTTAAACTCCCCCTCTTGACTTTCAGCCCACTTAATATGTTTGGGATTTTCCTCATCAAAGAAAAGAAGGCCACTGTCTAAAGTCACATGATCCAGAGGATTGATCTTGCTTCCTTTTGCGAAAAGAATCTTTTCTTCAGCATCCAAAATATCTTCTTCTAAAGAGGTAGAAGGATCATACAAAAATGAGGAGTAATGGGTTGCCTCTTTTACCCAAGAAACTTTTTTGAATAAGCCTCCCTTTTCTTGGATCTTTTCTCCTAAGCGTCTCGCGTGTTTTTCCACACCCTCTTGAGATAAATGCTCTGCTTTTGCTTGAAGGACATTTTTTAAGTTCTGCTCCTTTATAGGGAAAGTTTGTCCTTGAATGCCAAAGTCTTTAGCTTCTATCCCAGAGATCGAAAGAGCGGCTATTAGAGCTAGAACAATTCGCTGGAAAATCATAAGTCTCATAGCAGTTCCGTCCAATCAATAATCTTGTTAAAGTAATCCCTATGAGTGACTTCTTTTGTGACTCCCCCTACATGAATAAGAACGGTGCGGCAAGAAAGATGTTTAGGAATATCTAGAGCTTTTATCTTTTTCTCCATTTCGCTTATGACTTGTGGTCCTATGGGGTTTTTAGAAAATTTGACTTCACATATGTAGAGGTTATTTTTTGTCTGAATAAGATAGTCAATTTGACACCCCACTCGATCTCTTGTCTTAGTTTGGAAGTAAGGGCCATCATATTCATAGTCTTCTGGACGAATGTACATCTTTTCAAAAAGATCCCACGAGTTACTAATCACCAAATTTTCAAATTGGTATCCCATAATGGTATCCCAGTTTGAGGTGCTATAAATGGAGGCTTTTTGGAATTTTTTCTTTAGGATTTTTTGTTTGTTTGGGAGAATATATTTTAGGTAAAAACGGAGATAGTTATCACTTAATCGATAACGTCGGAGGTTGCTCAATTTTGTTGTCTTCAAATCCCATGTAAAATCAGCCGCAATAAATCCCGCTTCTGTTAAGTCACGAAAATACTCAGAAATCTGTCTACCATTAGCTTTATCAATCACCTGACACACTTCTTTTTGACTGAGCGATTTTGCGTCAGCAAGAGCTTCTACAATTTCTCGGCAGGTAGTGGCTTTCCTTGAAAAAAGGTCGTGGAATATTGCATCAAACTCGTTGAATAAAAGACCCCCTTCTGAAAAACAGAGTTCCTGGATATTTTCTTCTGCACTCATTTTAGGATCTATTTCTTCAAGATACCGTGGGACTCCTCCTGTGACACTGAGAAGCTTCAATTTTTCATACCCTGAAACGGTATCAGCTTTATTGCCCCAAAATTTACTGCATTGTTTCGCAGAGAGTTCTCTCAAGGTTAGGGTAAGATCGACACGGCCAAAGAAACCTGTGCTTTTGAGAACATTCTCATCTAGCCAACTTGCAATAGAACTCGATACAATTAAAACAAGCTTTGGATTTTGTGAAAAAAACTGATCCCAAGCAATTTTTAACTTCCCAAGAAAAGTAGTATCCTTGGATCCCATCCAAGCAATTTCATCCAATACAATCAGAACTCTTCCTTTTTCAGATTCCCTCCCAAGAAACCAAAAAATCTTACTCCAGTCTTTAACTTCAGAAAGAGGAATTCCTTGGGTTGACATTTGATTGCAAAATTCATCTCTCTGTTTTTGCTCCGTAACTCCCTTGGTTGGAGGTAGACCTGTAAACATCCATGTTTTTTCAAAATGTTTAGAAAATTCTTTAATCAAACGGCTTTTTCCAATCCGTCTTCTCCCCCTGATAGCAACAAAGCTTGCAGACCTTCTTCCAAAAAGTTTTTTCAAGGTTTCCATTTCTTCTTCTCTACCAATAAACATCTTAACTCCAATTATTTAAGTAGGATTTATGTTTTATGGTACTTTTTTTGCTCATTTTAAATACCATAAAATTTTTGTTTTATCTGTTTTCATGGTATTTATTTTGAGCTTATTTGGCACCATAAAACACGTTTTCTTGCGTTTTTTATGGTACTTTCTTATAACGTTTACATAGCAAAACTGACAAAACCCATTTTGAGGGTATGTTTTCGACTTCGATATTGTTGCCCTTAAAATGACAAAAGTCATTTTAGCGATGCAAAATGGGAGTGAAAAAAGTACCGCTAAATCAGTATTTGTCAATTTAACGGTAGCTGAAAAATTCATAATTAATTTAAAATCAATCACTTGCAAAATTTACCTTCTGTTTTTATGCAAAAGTTTAGACTTCTCTCATATGTAAACATGTCATTTTCATTTAGCTGCATTGTTCTCTGAGATTGGTGTAAATTCTGGTGTGATAGGGTCTTGTTCTCCGAATATATGCTCCAGAGCTTCCTCACCCCAAGGAAGTCTCAGTTTGAATTGACCTCCTGTTGATCTAATTAGAGCAAGATCGCAAAATCCCCCACTTTTCCCAATTACATCAGGTGAAATGGCCATACAGGAACCTTTTGTGTAGTAAAAATCCTGATCAATTATTTCTCCCGAAGACCGAGATTTTAAAGTCAATGTCTCATTAGGGACCCCATCGAGATAAATTTCATAGTATGTAGGCCTTAATCCAACAAGTTCTACTCTAAGCTTAGCTCCTCCTAGAGGTATTTCTTGGATGATGGGATTAGGGATGAATGAAATTTTTTCAGTCTTATGGGTTCCATCTGCGGTTTCTAATGACCATGTTACTGTTTCTCCTGGAACAAACCCTCGACTGCTAGTTACAAATAGAAGATTTTCATCACTTAAAAACTCTTTAAGCCTGGTAAAGACTTCTTTTGAGCATTCGTGATGATGATCTTTTTTGATGAAAAGAGGTCTTTCCCATTTTAGAGTATAGTTTTCCCCTTCAGGAAGACTGTAGATCCTAATAATTGTTTGGTGATGACCGGGATCAATCTGTTTAAGGCTTTGATATTTTGGATTTTTTTCAATCTCTGAAGCAGAAATGGTCTCATAACTTAATCTAAAACTTTCGGCTTGAGCACATGTAAAGAAGGTGCATAGCAAAAATAGGGTGAGTGATTTAAGTGTCAGTTTCATTATTTCTCCTGGGTTAGTAATAAGTCGTTTAGCAAAGTTTTTTTCCCGCGCAGCGAGGAAGTAAGCAGAAGTTTTTTAATTGTCTCTTCTAGGGAAAACCCTTGAGAGCGGAGGTGTTTAACTTTTCCCTTATTCTCGATCATCCATTCAATGGCCTCTTCAATCGAAACTCCTTGTTTTTTAAGCTCCATGACAGGACCAAATTCTTCGGGTTTCGTGGAGAAAAGAAGAAGGGAAAACGGATCTAGTCGCAGTTGAGAGAGAGAAAAGGTTCCATAGCCTTTGTCGTAGATAAAAGCCTCTGAGTAACCATCTCCCTTTCGAAGGGAATTGAGCATCTGTTCGACCCCTTCGCTAAGCTCAAAGATCTTTTTCTCACGGATGACGTTGAGAGAGTCACTATCTCTGCCAAGCATGACAAGCCAGTTGGAGTTTTTAAAAGCAGCAGCGGCTCCAGGCGAACACTCGAAATCCTTGAGTCCTTGGGTCCCGACAAAAAGAGAGCCGTTGTACTTACGGAGCCTTCTAGCCATGCTCTCAATAAACCCTTCCATTTGGGGGCTTTTAAGAAGATCCCAGGCCTCGTCAATACAGATGAGGCTTCTCTTCTCTCGATCCCCCATAAAGACTTCTGAAGAGATCATCAGGGAAAAGATTTGCAGGATCACTGCTTGAAGATCTCCCATGTTCTTGAGCTCTTCTGTCTCAATCACAACGAAGTTGTTATGAAAATCGATCTTTTTTTCTCCATAGAAAAAGTTTTTATATTCTCCTTTCGAAGAGTATCTTTGAAGGCGGTCAATAAGGCTTTCTGTTGCTCCTTTCATAAGCTCAGAGTCATATTGGATGGTCTTTAGGATGGCGATGATGTCGTCTACAGTGGCCTTTTTCCCTTTAAGTCTCCAAGCTTCTCGAACGCATTTATTGAGGATATTAGAGCGGTCTCCATCGATTTTTTCCATGGGCATTGCCATGGTTGCTATAATGGAGGAAACCATATTGAGGGCAGCATCTAAGGTTTCTGCATCCCCATCGGTTCTAAGGAGAGAAAAAGGGTTCAGGTTAAGATTGCTATCCTTGGTGAAAAAGAGGTATTGTCCATCTAAAAGGTGACACAGCTTTTCAAAAGAACGCCCGAGGTCTAAGACAAAAACCCTTCCGCCGACTGCCATCTGATTGAGCATCAGCTCTGCCAAGAAAACGGTTTTCCCAGATCCAGAAGCGCCGATCACGACTCCATTGTAGTTACTGGCTGATACGAATGGATCCCAAAAAGCCATCTGTCCCCTTCTTCCAACAAGAGGCATGCCGTCTAAACTATTCCCCTTCCACTCAGAAATCATGGGAACAAACTTACTGGTCTCTTCAGTCAAAGTTGTTTTGGTCTTTCGCGTTTTCCGTATTTCTTCAATCTTAGGAAGCTCTCCCCATGACATGGGAAGAGAGCGGATCAAATCATCTAAATGAAAAAAATTGGTTTCTTGGAGTTTAAATCCGTACTTTTGATAAAGAGCAACAAGAGTTGACTCTGCATCACTAAATTTTTCTAAGCTTCCATAAAGACCAATGTTAAGCCTTGTTCGAACAAATTTCTCACCGGATAATAAAGACCGAAAGACAAGGTCATGTTCGGCTGATTCTCTTAGGAGATGAGGATTTTTCTTAAAAATGCCGGCTAAACGAAATTGCTGTTTAAGGAGAGCGGATTTGGAATGAAGATTCAGTTCTTCTTTTCTTTGGGCTGGATAGTGGATGCCGTAATGGATAAAGAAAGGAGAGGGAATGCGATAAGAGGCATCTAAAAAATCTCCAATGAGCTCAGAGTTAAAAGGCAAGTTCCACTCTTCTGGAAGATCGATTGCCTGAAACATCTTAAAATAAGTCTCCCCTTCTCCATTTAGAAAGACACCTTTGGGGTTGAGTTCTAGAGCCCCCATAGAGCCCACTTCATCGTTTATAAAATTAAGACCACTGATTTTCTTAGGGGCTGGAGACTCTATCGTTTGGTCAACACTTGTTAGGTGGGTCAAAATTTGGATGAGATGCAGTGGGTGAACGTCGATGGCGTGAGAGAGCCTCGAAAGGGTCGAAAAGGCTTTTTTCTTAAAGTTTTCAAGCTTCCTTAAAAGGGGCTCGTGTTCTGATCGATCTCCCTTAGGGGCAGAGTAGGAGAAGAATAAGCGAAAGTTTCTCATGGGAACAGGAACAATAGGAGTATGAGAGAGGGTTTCATTTTGGAAGAACTGCTCTTTCTTCTCCGTGATCTTTTGAAAGATGGGAGCCTCTTTTTGTCTGGGCTCTGACCACCTATCTAAAATAGGATCAATAAAAGGGTCAGCAAAAAGAAGAAACTGGCTTGATGCTCCCTCCATATAAAGAGACTTTATAAGGGTAGTAATTTCTTCTTCTGTGCTTCGACTTGCAAAAACTAGAGGGCTGACTTCAAAGGTAAACCCAAAAGAATGCTCATTTTCATAAAGACCTCTTTCTTCGGAGTAAAGCCGATAGGGAAGAAGCTCTTGAAAGTGACTTTTATCGAGGTAGTGTTTAGAGATTTTTTCTTTTTTAAAAACTCCGTAATCTATCGAAGAGTCCTCTCCCAAAAGCTGCTTTAGTTTTGCTTTAAGTTTCACTTGCAGCTCCTAGAGTCTGGAATAAAGAGATTTTTCCCTGAGTCAAAGGGGTCTTCTGAATCGGGCTCTTTTTCAACAATCATATCGAGAACTTCCGATGTTGAAGCACATCCGATTCCTCTTCCTGGGGGACACTCAAAGCCGCTTCTATAAATGCCACAACCTGTTGTTAAAACAGCAAGAGTACTTGCTAAGATCAGGGAAATTTTAGGATGTTTTTTCATGAATCAGAGCTCCGGTTTCTTTTGTCATCAAGGTTTCTGAAAGACGTTTTAAAAAATCTAATGTAGGAAAGTTGCTATAGAGGAAACCATTAGCTTCAATCGTCGGCAGCTCAGAGGGTACATTAGGCTGTTTGAGATAGGCATACGCCCGATTAAACGCCTCTGTCTTTTCCAGAAATGAAAGGTCATGAAGTGTTGGAATGGGTTTCCCAAGAGCGGTCATCTCTTCTTGCATCTTAAAGCAAGCTTTTTTGATCGAGCGCAATCGAATCTCCCCCGCTAGCTTTTCGATTAGACTTTGCTTTTCTAAGTTGTCAAGGAGCTCAAAGCAAACCATTGTTTGCAGGGTTAAAATATCTGCGGGGTCGGGATGAAAGGTCCAATAGACTTTTCCTGTATCGATATATTTTGACTGAATCGTCGGAAAATCTCTTCGAATGAATTCGAGGCATTTTGGGCAGGAGAAGGAAAAATACTCAGTCATATGAATGGGAGCACTCTCATCTCCGTAAGACACGGTATACGTTGAACCAAGTTTTTCGAAGGAGGATGGAACTGCTCCTTCTCCTATCTCAGCAAAAAGCATGGATTTTGACACTAAAAGAGCAAATGCGGGGAGAATCCCAAAGAAGAGCTTGTTGATTCTCATTTTAGCCATTTTTTTTCTCCTTAGCGATAGCTCTCTCGATTTCAAGCTTTTTCTTGAGGTCTTTTTCACCAATCTTCACACCATGAGTGAAAATCAGATCGACAATACGTCCAGCAGCGACTTGAATAGAGGGCTGGAGTTGCTCCGCTCTTTTGATGTAATATTCGGCGAGTTTGTTCAGCGCCGTATTAGTCCCCTGCATTCCTGCATTTCTAAAAGTATCGACGTCCAAAATGGTTTGGCTATCCCCTACTTTAGAAAGCTTTTCAATGGTTTGGTTGTTTAAGGTAGCTTGTACGCTTTGTCCAACTCCTTGAAGAAACGAGGCAAAAGCGGCTCTTGTAATAATGGAACCAGAGCGGTCCACAACAATCCCCCGAACCCCTTCTCGGCCATCTTCTCCAGATACGTAAGCACTCACTTCTGTTTCTACAAAGTCTCCGTTGGGCTGCACGAGAGTCATCCGATCGGCTCGGACATAGACGCGCTCATTGGCTAAATCTCCGTAGGCACTCGCTAGGATGATACTATCTTTTAGAGCTACGCGGACTTTCCGTGGAAGTTGCCCATTTTCCAGAGGGCGAATGAGCATCTTAGCAGGTCCTTTAGGTTGTTGGACTCCAACGCTACAATCGGAAGCAGAAACTAAAACGCAGCGAACAACGGTCCCAGCAGGAATGTAGGCGCTAACGTGGGATTTTTCTTCTTCTTGAAACCGATCTAAGGAAGCGATTTTTACAGGGGTTATTCCTTGGAGGGAAGTGATGGGTTTGGCATTTAAACCCTCTTTAATTTCTTCTCGAAAGTTTTCAAGCTCTGCTTTAAAAATGGTGGTGTTTTCTGAGGCTAACTGGGTGGTTTGATTTGTGATTTCCTGGAATGATTCTTTAATCTCTTGTTGGCTAGAGAGAACAGAGCTCAGGATGTCTTCCATTTCATCTTGTTTCCACTCGATCTGAGATAGACGAAAATTTTCCGCCTCTAAACTGTGGGAGGCAGTCTCAGGAGGGGTTTGGCTTCGGCTGACTTCATAAGTGTTACTTTCTGAGCTTCTGCCACCAAAGAGAGAAAAAGCTCCCCATATGATGAGAAGGACGCCAACACAAACAAAAAGATAAATCTTTTTTTGAGATTTTAAGATTTTTTCATTGCTCGAAAGAAGCTTTTTTTCTTGGGAATCACGCTTTTGAAACTTCATGATTTTATAGCTCCTTCTTTGTTGAAATAATCGCCAAGGCTTTTTCTCCAGGCTCTAAATGGGTTTTAGCAAGAAAAACCCAAAGATCATTTTGCCTTTTCAGGGCGGAGGGATTCAGCGTTTCTATTCTCTTAGAAGGGTTGGTGACTTCAATCACGAGAATCTCCTCAAAGGGACCTTCAAGCAATCTGATGGGTCTTGTCTTAAATGGAGCTTCTATAGAAAAAGTTGCTTCTTCAAGAGCGCGTACTCCATATCCGTGGGGAATATTTCCCCATAAAACATTATTTAAAAAATCTACAGTGGGAGAGTGATAGTCGGAAGAAAGCTCTTCTCGCTTGGAAGGCTCGTTTTGTTTCTCTTTGAGAACAACAATTTCTCCTGGTCCTGGTTCGGCTAAGATGGACAGGGTTTGGGCATCACCAGAGCTGGTCATAATGGTGACACTTGTGGGATGCTCCTTCATCTCATTCAAGGGAGTAAGGAATGCTTGCCCTGTTTTTTGATGTAAAAAGCTTTGGAATTTGTTCTCATCTAAAACCACATCTATAATGGATCCCCCTTCAAACATAATCCGATTCGGAGCTGTCGTTGAAAGGGTCACTTCCAAAGCGGATTTAGGGTCGATGGTTTCTTCGACAAGTGCAGTGAGTGGGACAGACCCTACACACGTAAGAAGCAAAAAAACGTTTATAAATTTTCCTGGGGATTTCATTTTTTCTCCTGGCTGATGCTATTTAGATAGAGTCTCCCTTCTTCGCAGCGGAAAGAAAGAATGTATTTAATTTTTTCTGTTTGGATAAGCGGAGCGCTTTTCCCTGTTTTTTCAATGTAGGTTTTTTGGACTCCTTCAATGACAAATTGGAGTTTTTGGTCGTAAGCATAGGAGCGAGCAGCTTCAAACAAAAAGGTGCTTTGGGTTTGGATCATCTTTTCTTTTTCTTCGATAAGAGCCTGTTTCAGTGGGCCATAAAAACTGGGGTGCGCATGCCCTAAAATCTGATCATTTTTCCAGGCGATATCAGCAGGAGTCCGCGTCAAAAGAAGGTCGGACAAAAAGGTTCCGATTAGATTCAAGTATTCTTTAGAGGTGCGGCTTTTCTCTACCCAGAAAGAGGGCCCTGTTGTGGGAATGACCACTACCCTTTCTTCTTTGCTTTGGACAGCTATGCTGAGCTTAATTACGGCGATGCTAAGAGCAACAACACATAGAGCAAGGACGTTTCTTTGAGAAATAAGGGATTTGAGTTTGTCTTGAAAGGTGCGTGTTTCCATAGGTTACCTGAGATAAAAGCGCTTGTGGGAGGGAGGAAGTTTAACTTTAAACAGTCTATTGAAGACCGATCCTGGGATGTACCAATAAACAAGGCCAGTTAAGTAGTATTTGGGGAGAGCTCTTGCGATTTTTCTTCTTAAGGAAAATAGGGCGGCTCCTAAAATCCCAAAGAGAATGAATTTCTTAAGGCAGATCCCTGCATACAAGGGGATAGCAAGACTCAAAAGATCAGAAATTGCCATCCCCATGAGCATTTTAGGGTTGTCTAGGTACTTGTAGAAACCGGCGCCTTCTTTCATTATTTTCCACTTTGTTCTTGCTGACTTTTGCTTTTAAAGATCTTTGTGGTTAAAACGGTATCGATAACGTCTGAAAAGTTCCCTAAGATGACTCCAATAAGAAGGGCTATGCCCACCCCTTTCCAGCTTCCTTTGAAAAGAGCCCAAATACCGCTTCCTAAGATGACAGCCATAAAAATCCAAAAGAGTCCTGAGCGGTTGGAAACAACCGACTCCACTTGGGATTTGGTTTCGCTAAAGGCGGAATTAATGTCGCAAAATCCTGCTGATGGGAGAAAAAGCAGTCCGAGAAAAAATATTCCTAAAAGCGATGTTGGATGTTTTTTTATAAAGCTGACAAGTTTTTGAGCCCCTGTCTTAAAATGTTTTGCCATTTCCATAGTAAATCCTTGTTGTTTAGATGAAACTCCCCTATCGACTTAGGAGATGGTTATGTTTTTCGAGTAATGTTTGAAGCTCGCCATAGCGGCGCATTTTTCTTGCGTGATCATCTAAGATGAACGCAATTGTCTTTTCTGTTTGCTTAATGGTCTCTTTAGCTGCAGGAATATCCTTCTTGGTCTCCAGCTCGAATTTTAAGAGAGATAAAAGAGCCATCGCTCGTTTATTGGCATCAGAGAGATCCCAAATTTCTTCGATTGTTGTTTTAATCATTTCCAAGGCTTGAGCTTGATCTCCATGGTATTTTGCTGTGGCAATTTCGATATTCGCGATACATTTCCAATGAGGAGCATAGAGAGTATCTCGTTGCTGCTCTGCTTCCAGGATATCTCCTGAAGAAAGAGCCTTACGGACTCTTTTGATTCGAAAGTTTTCGTCGTGCTGTGTTTGAACGTCTGTTTTTAAAGCATCTGCTGCGCTTGCAACTTTTTGTCCAACGGCCCCGCACCCTGAAAGGAAGGCTATTGATAGAAAACTTAGGGCAAGGATGTGCTTTGAGTGTCTGTGTGTTTTCTTAAGAAAACGGCTTGTAATATGTCCTGAGCATGATTTTGATAAAGATGAATTTGTCTTAATCTGTTCTTTAAAAGAATTATTTACAATCATTTTATCCTCAATTGGTTATGATTTTTAAGTTCCTTGATAATTCCGCCTAATAATTTATGGCAACCCTAAAATATCTCCTCTATAAATCAAAACGAATCATTGGTTGCCATAAATTGTCATTACCTGTCATTAAGCTGCATTTTTTAGGCATTTTTGAATGCCTTGTTTTAGAACGCCGAAGAGGTCTTCGAGATCTACCCAGTTGGGTTCTTTCACACGAATCGGTTCAGAGTGGACCGTCTCAAGTGATTCACTTTCATCTGAGATCCTCGAGATTCTTATCCTTAACCCCAAATCTAAAATCTTACTGACTTGTTTTTGGGTGATATTCCATTCCAAGCAAGAAAACTCGTTTGAAATCAGAACAACAACAAGTTTAAGTCTTTTTTGAGCAAGAAGGGTTCTTAATTGCTCGACTGACTGGGCCTGATCTAGGTGGTTTTCTAGGTATTTAACATCTTCATGTAAAGTCATTTGCTTTTCTCCTTTTATTATTCGTTGATTAGTTGCTGCTTAATTTGATACCGAATCGCAGCGGGATGTATGAGATAGTCGAAAGTACGGTTTCCTATCTCGATATGTGATGGAGATGCTGCAAAGACTTTTTGGTCTAAAAACTCCCCTGCTTGGCTAAAAAACTCTCCTAATTTCAAAAGCTGGAGAAGTTCGAGTTTCTTTTCTGAAATCGATAAACCTTCAAGCGACCTAATGAGGATCTGAGGAATTTCCCCAAATGTTCTAGGACTTACCTCTAAAAGAACTCGATTAAAGAATTGAGGTCTTTGAGAGAAAGAGAGGGTTTCTAAACAAGAAACAAGTTGGATGGTTGCAAGATCAACAACATGAGGACAAAATGTCCAAGAGACAAGCCCTGTGTCGATGAAGTTTGCTTTAAATACTGGAAACTCTTCTTTAGCGAATCTCAAAAACTCTGGTGATCCCAAGGAAAAATGCTGTGTAACAGCAAGTTTTGCTTCAGGACTACCGAAAGTAATTTGCTTAGTGGATTCGTGTTTCTCACAGGTATAGGCTAAGATGGGTGCAAACGCAGCCAAAAACAGCGCAAAAACTGTGAGTAGTTTGCCAAGAGTCGGCAATTGGTGGTGAAAATTTTTTGGTTTTGTGTATAGTTGCATTGGTGTTCCTCCTAGTCAGGAATGCCCAACCTCGTTATGAGGTTGTGCCGTCAGGGGTTCCAGCCCTGGCGGCTTTTTTCTTTTACATCTTTCTTATATCACCACATCAAAAGATAAATCAAGAATTTTATCGTATCGTACGATAATTTTTTCTTATCGTACTATCGTATAATAAGTTGGTTTAGAAAAGTGTTTGCTTTTATCAAAGCTCAAATCGTACGATACAACCATTTTACAATACGACCGTCATATCACACCAATATCTTATTATCGTATAATCCCGTGAACACCACAAGAAAAGCTACACCCATAAAAAGAGCTATTGAAACTAATATTTTTACTACAATACGATCGTACGATCAATTGTGTCGTATCATAAGATGATAGAAAAATAAGACAAAACTTGATGTTTACTAAAAATCTGGTAGTATAAAAGAAACGATGAAAATTTAGTAGTTGGTTGTAATTCTGCCATTACTTATAGGACTTATATGAAAATTATTTCCGTAATCGGAGCTAAAGGTGGGAGTGGTAAATCAACATTATCTCTTATTTTAGCTTCTTCATTCAGCAAAATTGGAAAGGTAGCCCTTTTAGATTGTGACATACAGTTAACATGCGTAAGTGCAAAAAAAATCAACCCAGACTTACCATACGAAGTTGTTTCTACCCCACATCTTGAAGAAATTGTCTCAGAAGGGGACCGTTTGGAGTCTGAAGGAGTTGATTGGATGATTATTGACACAAACCCTAGAAGTTTTCTAGAAGACTCTAAACTAATCAGCGAAATTGTTAAAATCTCCGATTTGTGTCTGTTGCCTTGCAGGCCAGCCCCTAGAGATGTTCGTGCTACATTAGAGTTAAGTGAACAAATATCCTCAAGAAAAGCAAATGCTAAAATCGTTTGGAACTTTGTCCAACCAAGAGTCAACGCACACAAAGAAAGCATGAAACAAGCTCCAAAGTTATTGGGGATTCAACCTCTAAAAACTTTCATAAAGCATAGAGCTTGTTATCAAGATGTTTTTGACGAACCACCACTTCCTTTATGGAATATTGATGCTAGAAAGGAAATAAAAAAAATCACTAAAGAAATAATGAAGCAGTTAAATGGTTAGAGATTTATCTAAAGGGCTCGTCGCCCAAAAACATACAGAAACAAAATCTAAGTCTCGCTTTGGGAAAATTAAAGAAGACCTAAAAAATAGAGAACAAGATTCTGCACCACAGGCAATGATTAAACTAACAGCAACTATAACACAAGGTGACTGGGATTATCTCCAAAGCGAAGTATTGAATCGATCTCAGAAGCGAGGGAAAATTCAAAATGTATCTCAAGTCTTGAGAGAAATTTTAAATGAACACCGCTCTAAAATAGGGGGATAATAGGATAGTACGATCGTACTATCTTACGAGATTAATCTGACAAAACGACTTGCCATTTTGCAATCGCATGTTCTAACTCTTTGTCAAAGTTTTTAGATTGATAAGAAACCACTGTCGGCTGACCTGATGGGCCTAAAAACTCAATATGTTGGTTTAAAACTTCTATTTTTACATCAGGATCTTTTTGAACAACTTTCTTTAAAAGCAACTTTGCTTTGTTTTTATTAGCATCAGGAAGGCTTTTTTGTTTCTCAGAAGCTATCATCTCAGCAAAAGCTTCAACAAAATTCTTCCTGAGCTTTTCTGGGGTAAGCAATCTAACACACCAATATTTTCTTGGGATTCCCCAATAGATTACTTTTTCTATTTCAGCCGCTTCTCTGGATTTTAACAGCTCAGAAAACTCGAAAATTTCACCTCGTTTTTCTTTTCCCTCTGGCTTTTGATGATTTAAGTCAAAAACACGGCGCTGCCGATGAAAAAGATTGAATAGGCGCTCTTCTTCTTCAAATGACTGTTCATTTTTTGTAGAAGAGGGATTAATTTCTTTAGGTTTTGAGCTTCCAAGATAGTATTTCTCATCGTTAAGCGTTAATGTATCAATTTCGTTTTTTCTCTGGTAGTTAGACAAATATCCAAGTGTTTTGGCGACAGAGTATGCATCTTCTAGAATCTTATTCATTCTGTCTTTTTTTCTACGATAGACCGACTCTGGCATATTGATTGCAATAGCAACTTCTTCGGGAGTCCACTTAACTTGGTATGGGGAAGTACAGTTTGAGGCTCTTCTTTTAATTTCATATTGGTAACGGAGGAAAAGTAAAAAACGGAATGTATATGATGAGGCTTTTTTCTTTCCTACAATAGATCGGACCTCTTCTCTCCAGTTATAAGGAATCAGCAAGAAATAACTCTCTCTTTGGTCTAAAAAAATTGAGCTTGGCTCAATCTCGTAATATTGAAATGCATCTGTTTTCTCATCACGTATTTCTTTAACCATAAAAAGTGAGTCAACTGCAACTACAGACTCTTTTTTCCAGGATCCTTTTCTGTCCTTAATGGGCTCCCCATTACTATCTTTAGCTAATCGATCATAGTAAAAGCAATATTGATTCACTCCTAAGTCCTGTAAAGCTCTTAAGGCTCTTTCTTTTCCGGCGATACTACTTTTTTTTATTCCAGCCCACTCTAAAACTTCGGTTTGAGAAACTCTAATCCGTGGAATCTCATCAATGTACTTATAAGTGTCGGGAACCTTTCCTGAGAACCTCTCTTTTGCTAATTGATGTTTATTTTTAGGTGCAATGTTTCCTTTGTAGTCGGTTTGTGAAAAGCCCTGCAAAACTCCTTCGACTACTCTCATTTGAATGTCTGTAAGGTCAATACCAAATCTCTGTATGTTGTCTCTTATTTTTACCCCATATTCTTTGCAAAACTGCTCATGATGACTTTCGAACATTTCTTTATGTTTTCTTTTCCCAAGAAAATTCGAATCTGAATGCAATCCAATTTGAGTTGGTCTTTGATCTTTTTTGCTTTCTTTGTTAAACACAACACACCATATGCAAACCTTTTTTCTAG
>JBFWYS010000002.1:54239-55984 GCA_050186175.1 Pseudobdellovibrionaceae bacterium | reverse complement strand
ACGAGAAGACCAACCAGTAGATACAAGAAATGCAGATAAGAAGAGGAAAAGAGAGAGTGATTCTGAAGATGACAGTGTAAAAAAAATAAAGAAAGAACATAAAGAGCAAGAATCACGAGAGAAAAGAGCAGAGGAAAGGGCGCCGAGAATGGAGATGCCAAGAAGAGTAAGTGAACCAAACTTTAGGCCACCACCACCAAGAGTGCATAATCTTCCAATGAAGGGGACGATTTATTTTGATTATATAATGAGTGGTAAAAAGAAGTACGAAGGAAGAGTGTGCGGATATGCATGTAATTCAATGAGGGTAGGGGACCACTTAAAGTTATTTGATAGAAGAGCAGGATGGGGAATTATTTGTGAGATCACAAGCAAAGATCAATATAGGGGGTTTGAAGAAATGTTAAGAGACAAAGGGGTCTTACCTATGTTACCGCAGCTTGAAGATGCCTCAAGAAGATTGTCTGACGAAGGTTTGCTAAGAGAGGGGGTAAAAATTTACCAAGCTTTCCCAGGGTCACAGAGAGTCCATAGTGCTGGTTCAATTGCAATAGGTGTTAAATTCATTGAAAAAATTTATAGATAGGAGAAGATGTTATGGCTATATCATCAGAAATTTCACGTTTAGGGCGTGATTCAACTTTAGAATATGCCCTAAGTAATTTGACTTTAGAGGAAGAAGTTGGAGTTGAAAGAAAACAAAAAGAAGAAGAGGGTAAAAGAGAGGAAGCTGTTCAGAAAGACTATTCTAGAGAAGGAAGTATTGCTTATTCAGATGGTCCAAGTGGAGGAGTTTGGAGAGTAATGGGACTAGGACCGAATAAAATTGTAAGCGCTTCTTATGATCATTTAGGAAAGTTGTTAACTACTAAGCAGACTGCTAAAGGCGCTGATTTTGAAAATATTAAGCTTTTAGCTGGACATAAAAGAGAAGTATTGAGTTTAGCAAAACTAACAGATCAAGTTTTTTTGACGGGATCGTCTGATGGAAGTATTTGTATTTGGAATAATGATGGTGATCTTGTTGGTGGTTTTAAGGATCGTTATGTGACGGGTTTTTATAGCATGGCAGTTTTAGATGAAAATACAGTTGCAACAGGTTCGTGCCATAGACCAAAAAAACATCATGGGAACTGGGATCATGTAATAAAGATCTGGGACATTTCTAAGAAAAGATTTTTGTTTTCATTAGAAGGGCATGCTGGAGGGATTTCTGGACTAGTAAATTTAGGTAATAATTTCATTGCTAGTAGTTCGGGAGATTCTACTGTCAGAGTTTGGAGTACGGAAAGTAGAAAGGCTCTAAGTATATTTGAAGGACATACGGATTATATTTATGGTTTGGCAACTTTTGACGAAAGTCATGTCGTTACGGCTAGTAAAGACAGAACTGTAAGAATTATTGATGTTTCTACTAATCAACAAGTTGGTGCATTAAAACATGAAGAAGGTTTAGCTCATGCAAGTACTGTATATGATGTAAATACTTTAGGTAATAGTGTTGTTGTAACTGGGTCTAGAGATGGATACGTTAAGATATGGGATCAGAGAACTTTTGGTTGTATTAAAATTTTGGATGTTGACGACGGTTTTGTTTATGCAGCTAATTTTACTCCTGATGGTAAAATAATTGCTGGAACATCTGGAAAACACGTAAAAATTCAAAAAGCCAAGAAAGAATCTAAAGAATCAAAACAAAAAGAACCTCAAAATAATGCACATGTTGTGTTATGGGATTTTAGATC
>JBFWYS010000002.1:0-54225 GCA_050186175.1 Pseudobdellovibrionaceae bacterium | reverse complement strand
TAATATTTATATTTTTAATTTATAAAAAACAGGAAGCAAAATGAACAAAATTAAATTGGTTTTTTTTCTATTTTTAATTTTATTTTTACATGTCAAAACATACTCGAGCGAGCATTCCATAGTTGATCAAAATGGATGTTTCCAACATCCAAAATTCCAAGAACAGGCAAATATTAAAGATTATTCCCTATATACTGCAGCTATCGAAGACCGTATTGGTTTCTGGGAAAATTGTGCTAAAGAGGTTGATTGGTTTCAAGGTTGGGAAAAAACTCTTTCATGGAATTGTCCATATGCAAAATGGTATTTAGGTGGCAAGTTAAATATCTCTTATAATTGTCTTGATAGGCATCTAAAGACAAATCCAAATAAAATAGCTTTTATTTGGTGTAATGAAAAAGGTGAAGAAAAAAAAGTATCGTATAAAGAAATGTCTGAAGAGGTTTCTAAACTAGCAAATGGACTTAAGAGTTTGGGTGTAAAAAAAGGAGATATAGTTGCGATATACATGCCAATGACTCCTGAAGGTATTGCATCTATGCTTGCTTGTGCAAGAATAGGAGCTGTTCATTCTGTTGTTTTTGGAGGAACAGGAGCCGGTTCATTTAAAGAAAAAGTTAATGATGCAAATGCTAAAGTTATAATAACAGCAGATGTTACCTATAGAAGGGGAAAAGCAATTTCATTACAAGAGACTGTTGATAAAATAATTAATGATTGTCCATCAGTAAATAATGTAATTGTGTTGAATAGAGAAAATAGTGATAAAAAATATTTAAAAAATCCTAAGTATATAGATTATAAAAAACTATTAGATAAAAGTGCTAACTATTGCCCTCCTGAAGTTATGGATGCTGAGGATATGCTTTTTGTTCTTTATACCTCAGGAACAACGGGAAAACCTAAGGGAATAGTTCACACAACAGGAGGATATTTAGTAGGTGTACATAATACGTTTAAATGGGTTTTTGACCATAAGCCAGATGATATTTTTTGGTGTACAGCTGACATTGGTTGGATTACAGGACATAGTTACGTTGTTTATGGTCCCATGTCAAACGGTGCTACTCAAATAATTTATGAAGGTACTTTTGATTACCCTGAAAAAGATATAGCATGGAAAATAGTAGAAAAATATAAAGCTAATGTATTTTATACAGCACCAACATTAATAAGAACATTTATGAAATGGGGGGTTGAATGGATAAAAAATAACGATATTTCATCATTAAGACTGCTTGGGTCTATAGGAGAGCCATTAAATCCTGAAGCTTGGGAATGGTATCATAAATACATTGGAAATGAAAAATGTCCAATTGTAGATACTTGGTTTCAAACAGAAACAGGAGCTTTAGTAATATCGCCCATACCAGGTTTGACACCACTAAAACCTGGTTCGATTACAAATCCTCTTCCTGGATTTGAGGCTGGAATATACAATGATGAAGGTAAACAGGTAGAACATGGATTTTTAGCAATTAATTCACCTTTTCCTTCGATGATGAGAGGGCTTTTGAATGATCCAAAAAGATATTATGATACATATTGGGCTAAATGGAATGGAAGTTTTTACTACGCTGGAGATGACGCTGCAATAGATGAAGATTTATACTTTTGGTGTAGAGGTCGAGCTGATGAAGTGATTAAAATTTCTGGTCATCGTATAGGAACGGCAGAAACAGAAAATGTTATTGTTGGTTTTCCGGGAGTTGCAGAAGCAGCAGTAATAGGACTGTATGATGAGATAAAAGGTCAAAAAATAGTAGCTTTTGTTGTTCTTAAAGAAGGAATGACTGAAAGTGAACAACTTGAAGAGCAAATTAAAAAACATGTTGCTAATTATATGGGAAAATATGCTGAACCTGAGAAAATAGTTTTTATAAAAGATTTACCTAAAACGAGAAGCGGTAAAATTTTAAGAAGAATTATTGCTAATTTAATAGATGGTAAAGAAGTAGGAGATACCACAACTCTTGTAAACCCAGATATTATAGATGAATTAGTATTTAAATGCGATCAACTTAATAATTATGGTATATAAATAAATGATTAAAATAAAAAAAATATTATTGTTGTTTTTATTTTTTCTACTGACAAATTTATATAGTGATTCAACATTAAGCGAAAGGTTGAACTTTGCAGTTCAACCTCCAATTTTTTCTCCAGCTTCAAAAACAAAACTATCTGGATCAGAAATAGTAGATAAATTAAAACCTATTTTAAAAAAAAGAATTTCACAAACTAATTATGATAGAACTTTTCCTATTATTCAATTTATTGATTATTATAACAGTTTAAAAAAACCACCAAATAATCTATCCCCAATAGAAGTTTTTAAAAAATTTAATTTTAAACCTTTGTTATCTAATAACCGAGGAGGACCATGCTTAACGCTTACTTTAGACTTGATTCAATATATTCCAGATGAATTGAATGCATATATATGCTTAGCAAAATTACCAACTAAATACCAACAAATAGCTTTTCCTGAGTACTCTCACTCTGCAGTTTTAATAAGATACGTGAATCCTAATAACTCAAGAGATAGTGGTTTTGTTTTACTTGATCCAAGCTTTGATATTGATGAACCTATACTATTGGAAGAAAATCAAGCTCCTTATTATTACGATACAAAAATTAATGGCATATGGAAGTTTTATTTAGAAAAAGATAAAATAATATGTGAAATTATCAAAGAAGACAGTGACGTAATTGATAAAATGGTTTATTTAACGCACAAAGTTACTAATCCTATTGAGAGTAGTGCAATGCCCATGCTATTAGTGGATAGGCGTCTTTCTCTACTTTCTAGAAAAGAAAATGGATTACATTTAGCACACCTAAATGTTGAATTAAATAAAAAAAGGGTGATTTGGGATAAGGATGGCACAAGGTTTGAACCAATATCTTTTGATCAAATTAAGCAAGGTTGGACTTTTCCTAATTGGTTTTCCTCCAATCTATTTTTGGAACAAACGGAACTAGATAATAAAATAAATAAAATTGTTAATAATAAAAATATTATTGACTCTTTATTTTTTGAATATATTTCTTTAATAAAAGAAACCAAAGACTTTTCCATTACAGGAGAAATAGAAATTAAAAAATTGGATTTAATCTTAAATCAACTTGATTTGGAGGCTTTTAATGATTAGAATTACATACAACCTTTATAAGCATCCCAATAATTTATATAAATTAAACAATCAGGAAAATCTTATTTCAAAAGATTAATAAACAGGAAAAATTTTCAACTAGCATTAAAAAGGTTTAAATGGGAGATGTTCTGTTCATGTGGGAAAGGCATTTGTTTTGAAAGCTATGTGACTTTTTTAACATTCTGTGTTTCAAATTGGATAGGTATTAATGAAAATTCTTCGATAAGAAAAATAAAAAACTGATGGAGAAAATTGTGTCAACAATAGGAAATGATTTTAATTTTAAGGTTACAGTTCAAAACCATGAATGGGAGAAAAGTAGAGGGGTCAACAAAGTAGATAAAAGATATGTTGATATTGAACAACTGTCGGCTTCAAAGCTATCAAAAAAGAGAAAAAGAGAAATTGAAAAAGTAGGGGATTTAGTATCTGTAAAAAAACCTAAAATCTCGACGCATGGTTCTTTAACTGAAAAATTGCATGATCATACGTTTACAATGATAAATAGAAAAAATAACCCTTGGATGGATTTAATAAGGTCTGGAGAAAAAACAGTTGAAGGAAGAGTTAATTTAAAAGCTTTTGAAAAGTTAAAAGTTGGAGAAAAGGTGTATTTTCATAATAGACATCAGGGGATATTATGTAAAATTACACATCTAAATATTTATAATAGTTTTGAGGACATGATAGAGGTTGAGGGAGTAAAAAAGTTAGCCCCTCATATTTGCAAGTCAAAATTAAATGAAACTTCTTGGAAAAAGAATGCTTTAAAACTTTATTATAGTTTTCCAGGCTCTCAAAGAGTTAAAAATTTAGGAGCATTAGCTATCGGAGTAAAATATATTTGTAATTATTTTAAAGGAAGAGCAGTTAAATAATATTATTTTAAAAAATCAATAACCACTTTTATTTTTTTAAATTCCAAATTTCATATTTTATTATGAATTATTCGATTTATCCTCTTCTAAAGAAACGCAAGTAGCATCCTCTCTAACAGAAAAATTGCTACATTCCATCAACGAGCTTATTCATACTTTGCGAAATTAGAAAACACCTTATCCTGAAAAAAAGGAAAATCCTATGAACCTTTTACAGCGTTCTCTTAAAGCCGTACAAGCTCAACTTATTCAATCGATTCAACATAAAGGAATCGATCCGGAGATGTGGGAAACCTATGTTCTCATGGTAAAAGAGATGTATTAAAGCATAGGAGGTCGTGAATGTGCTAAGTTCATCAGTCATTAATGAAACGATCCAAAAATGGCGTGTTCATCGCATTGATAAAAGCTCAGCAGATGTTCAAATAGGACTGTTGACTGAGAAAATTACGATTGTCGAAAATTTTCTTATTAGACGCGTTCGGTTTGATGAACAGTATATTCAAGCGCGTCTTACCCTCATGAAACTCCTATGAGAAAGGAGAAGACTTTTAAAATATCCTAAGCTACTGATAAATAATGAAATAAAGAATGTTTAAAACGATTTAAGAAGCGCTAAATAACGTCATTTATAAAATCTGATTTCAAATAGAATGTATAAGAGAAGACATTTTTTATTCATACTCAGAAGTTAAAAAAAGAAAAAAGTGATAAACTGGTAATCCAAATGATTAAGATTAAGGAGAGGTCCATTGAAAGAAAAAGAGACGACAACTGATTGCTGTTTTCCTACGGTTGAAGTGGTTGCGATTTATCCTAATCCTAATAAACCCAAAAACCGGATTAAGGAAGCAGGCACTTGCCATATCTCTGTTAAGGACCTCGGGCTTGACATCAAAAATATTGTCTACCTTGTCAATAACGATGGAGCTATTCATATACATGGTCCAGCAAGAGTTTATAAAAAAGAACCGAGTTCACCTGAAAATCAAAAAGAAGAAAAAGTCCTTGTCCCCACATTGTCTTTTCATAACCAGGAAATTTGGAAACACATTCAAGATGTTATCCGAAAAAACCTCCAAGCACGAAAGCAATAAAACTTCCAAACACGATCCAAACAGCTCAAAACTAGAGTCTTTGAGATTATATCAATACGACAAAGATCCAGATCTTAATCAGATTACCTTCACCTCTATTTTTTAGAGAACCCTTCTCCACCACATAGATGCTCCTAACTTATGCAATTTCTGAAACAAATGACTTTCTATTCTAAAATTCAATTTTTATTTACATAACTATTTAGTTTTCAACTATTTATTCCATCTACACGTAAATTCCAGCATTTGTTAAAAACAACCCGTCATTCGGAAAAAAGTGGCTATTTTTCAAAAATTTTCATCAAACCTCAAAGGAATTTAAAAATGACAATCGTTTCAGTTGTCTCCGGAATTTTTATTGCAGAAGGATTTTCTCGTGTTGTAAAAAGTGATCACTGCCCTCAAAAAATCAAAGACATCCCTAATACCCTCATAGATCCCCTGAAAACGCTACCTCTTGCTTATTTGATCTGTGGAACCTTAGCCACTATTGTTCTCACTCAAGGAGCTCTTACACTAGCCATTAAAGCTTTAAAAGGTAGAGTTCGATTCATTCCAACCCTTTCAGAGCAAATGGCAACAGCCCTTGGAGCCTATCGCCTCTCTATTCCCCTTCTTTTAGGAATGACCATCCATTTAAGCAGAAGAGAAAGCCTAGAAGCTTTAATTAAAAGCCTTCAATCTTTAATCGAGCTCACTAGAGAAGCAGGATCGAGCTTATCTAACTTGTTGCTGGATTCTGATGAATTGGTGGCTAAAGTAGAAAAAGAAATCCAAGAAGGTTTGGATGGTATTAGTGCCTCTATCCACTATATTGTTTTTGCCAATGAACCCAGAGTGATCCGCACTATCTCAAGAGAAATCAGCGACTTTGAGGATCATTTAAGGAATCTATCGACTAAAATGCCTGCTTTTGAAAGAAAGTTAGAGGCAGCGAGAAAACTCCTTGTGGATTCCAAAAGTCATTTAATCAACCAAATTCGAAAAATCGAATCGGAGTCTGATCGCATTGATCAAATACTCCAAGAAATACAAAAAGAACATCTCTCCTATTGGGAAGAAAAGTTCAAAAGCTTCTTGGACCAGGAAAGCCTGATCGATCAGAAACAAACCCTCAACGAAAAACTCGCCCAACTCAAAGAACTCTCTAATACAATCGATCTGATTACTTCAGGAATTTCTCTTGTTTATCAGTCCGACATAGAAGAAATCAAAGCCATCAGAAGGTGGAATATCTATATCAAATACACTCCCCTACCTATTCTTGAAGATGCCTTTTTGATTGCTTGCGATATGCCCAGTATAGGCTTTAAAATGTTTAATGAAATCGTCTTTAACACGAAAGAACAAGGAGATGATTTGTTCAGCCATAGACGAAGACGGATCAAACTTAGTGAAATCCTCCCTGAAGCTGTTGAGAACTTTTCTCAGGCGCTCATTGCTTTTAAGCAAGCTAGGAAAGGAATTTTAGATTCTCTAACACAAATCAAAGTAAACGAGCCTTCTATCAAGAAAAACTGGGACGAAGAAAACGCCTGTCTGAGAAAAGGAAGAGGCTTTTTTTCGGATGCCGAGCTGACTTTCTGCGCAACTCTTTTTAAAAATCATCCGTTAGGGAAAATAGCTGGAGCTCTTCAAAGATATTGAAAGAAAGTGTCAACTTTTTCTTAACAAGCTGACGAAGATCGTTCTAAAATAGAAAAGTTTTATCCAGTTTATATTTTAAATCTTTATGGGCACTAAATCCTCACACTAAGCAAAACCCCTCTTAAACTATCTTCTGGAGCCACTTTGAAAAAACCCTTATCCAAATCCTTCTAAAAAGATGTAAACCATTTATTTTCAACAATTAATTGCATCTAGCAGAAAATTCTAATCTTTGCTAAAAATAACCCTTCAAAATCAGAAAAACCAATGAGGTAGAAAATGTCAGCGATTAGTAGAACAGACCAGCAACGCGCTATATTAGATATTCAGGATCTGCAAAATTGTAGAACAACAGGAACAGGAGCCAGCCTCGTTATCAATGGTCTCGTGACTGTTGGAAGTCTTTTTACAGGGAACCTTCCATTAGCCTATATGAGCGCTTTTTCTTTTGCGGGCAATTGGCTGGGCCACACTTTTGCAAGAGAAACAATTGTAAGAGATGATCTCCGCGACCATACCTATGCGATTATTCACGCGTTAACAGAAAAAAATAATTTACTTAAGGAAAAAGATCAGCTGATTAGTGATCAAAGGGTGGAAATTGAAAAACTCAAAACTATCAACCTTGAGTTAGAAGATAAAGTCCAACGGCTCGAAGAAGCCCAAAAATCGTTTGATGATCTGAACGCAGAGCATCTACAAATCCTGGAAGACCAGAGAAAACAAATCGACGAAAGAAGTGGATTTTTATCTAGACTGACAGGACTTGTTGAAGGTTATGAAACACGGAAAACTAAACTTCTTGAAGAAATTGGACAAGCAAAAGAAGAAAGAGAGCAACTCCAACAAGAGATTAAGTCTCTTTTATCTGAGCAAAAAAGAATCAACGAACAGCTGGCTGCAAGAGTCACTGACTTGGGAGACATTGCAGACAGAATGAACGGCGCCACCAAGGTATAAAAGAAAAAATGGCTAATTACTCAATAAATCTAGGGCATTGGGGATCGGTTAATCCTATTAAACATTTTGAGTCGATTCTAGAGACGCTAAAAGTCTCTTTATATTCAGCATCTGCTGATCCTTATCCCACGATAACCTTCGTCGGTGCAGTCATTGTGACAGCAAGACTAGCGCTCCTCTTTTTTAAAAAAGACGGTCGTGTTGGTTTTTCTGATGTCATTGTTGTTATTGCTTCTTGGGCGGGACATGAATGCGCTAAAAACAACTCCACCTTTCAGATGCTTAATCAATCAAATGAGGAAATGAGGAGTCAGCTCAGCAAAGTGCGAGAGCAGCTCAATGAGGAAAAAGAGTTGAGAAGTGTGGAACAGGAAGACTTAGAAAGATTAAGGCAAACAAATGCAGCCCTTGAAGAAAGAATCCCCCAGCTTGAAAAAGCTGCCGAGATCCACCTCCAAGCTAATGAAAAGCACTCCTCTGTCATAAAAGATAAGAGAGAACTCCTCTCTCAGGAGAAACAAGAACTAAGTAGGATTCAAGGGCTCCTTGAGGCTTACCGAGAAGAGCTTCAAGAGTTAGAAGAAGAGATTAAGGCATCCGAGAAAGACAAGCGTCAGCTCAAGGAGGACATTAGCGAGCTTTTGGAAGAACAGAAAAGGATAAATGCTTCACTCTCTCAAAAATTAGTAGAGCTAAGAGCAATTGAAGAACGTCTTATAGCAGCACATGTAAAAGGGACAATTTAATCGAGACTGTAAGAAAACCTGTGTGATAAATTTTGTTCTTTATGGATTTTTCCCATTAAAACCTCTCTCTTATAGGTATATTGCGATAATTTTTGCATTGGTTACACAACCTTATCTTTCTATTTAGATAGGGAAAGATATTATGTCATAATTAGGTGTTGTTCGGGGTACTATTTGTTTGCCCAAGCCAATCACTAAATTAATAGGTAGATTATTTTTGTGTACAATGTATACAAAAAACACACTGTATACAGTAAATACTAGAAAAGAAGCTGATTGTGATAAGAATGAATTCTCACCATTAGTAAGATACACGGTATTTGCAAAACCAACAACCCTTCTTTTTCAAAAAATTTGATTTTTTACATGATACTCTATCTTACTTTTAGCTCCACATTTTCCTATTAAATGTTGAGAGGCAAAGAAAGATAAAACGTGGGAGAAAATTTTCATGCCCCAAAGATTAAATTATAATTTGCTTTCTGACAAGCGTATCAAAACCACAAAAAAGCACCTTAAAAAGATAATCAGTCTAAAATATCTATTTTGATCCAGTTTTTTCATCTCTATTTTTTTGAATCTTGATTTTTCTATGTTATTGATTCATCATAAGAATATGAAAGAAAATGAGATGGAGAAACCCTTCACAGATATACTAGATCAAGAAGATATCAATCAACTCAAGCTTCTTTTTATTCTAGATGGAGAAGAAACAAACTCCCCCTTCTCTTCAGTAATATCCGATGTCGAGACAGATCAAAGCCTCTTACTCCAGAAAGATTTTTTAATGCACAACAGCTTAAACATAAAAGATAAAAAGGATTAAAACTATGAAGACCATCACCAAAAAAGACGTGATCCAGAAAATCGCAGGAAGAAAAGGGTTAGATCCTAGAGAAGTACGGCTTGCTATCCAAGATTTTTTGGATTACATGACTGAAAACCTCCAAAAAGCAAACCGATTTGAGTTTAGAGATTTTGGGGTTTTTGAAGTCGTGGAAAGAAAAGCCAAAGTGGGCCGCAATCCTAAAGTTCCTGGTACTTCTATTATTATCCCTGCTCAAAACGTTGTAAAATTCACTCCTGGGAAAAAACTTAAAAGGTTGACGATAAAGACTGAAAACACGTCTAACTATCTTTCTTACTAAACAACGCCTCGTCTGCAAGTCGAGGGGTTGGTTAGGGGTCGATTTGAAATCGACTGTCATCTTGAACAGGTTCTCCTTCTTGTTCGTCAATGTATGATTGGATCATCTCATCTGTAATATTTCCTGAACTCACCGCTAAATAGCCTCTACTCCAAAAGTGCCTTCCCCAGAAAATTTTCTTCAAGTGTGGGAATTCCATCAACATGACTCTAGAACTAATCCCTTTCAACCACTGCATCACTTTGCTTATGTCATGTATCGGCTTATAGCTGATAAACATGTGAACATGATCACACACCACCTTACCTGTGATGATGTTAAGCTCGTGTTCTATTGCAATCTGTCTTAGCACATCCCTCAGACGTATAGCAACTTGCCCTGTCAATACACGTTTTCCGTACTTCGGGACCCAGACAAGATGAACTTTCAAATCTGTTTTGGTATGCGCTCCTAAATTGTAACGTCGCATAGCGACAAGTTTAATCTTTTCTTCGCCTTAAAGGCGAGGGTTTTCAACCATCCCCGGAGGAGACAATAAGAAGGATAAAGAATTCAACAAATTATACATCAAACACTTACCGTTAACTCTATTAAATTTTTCTGATTAGCAAACATATTTAAAATCTCTTCTTTGAAAAAGGGAGAGGTTATTTTAAGACGCCTATCCTCCCATTTTTCTGAAGTCCAATGGAGGAGATGAACAAAAGATTTTTCTAAATCCTTAAAAATATGAAATTGGACAAAGCATTTACCTCGATCCAAACAGGAGGGGTTTTGAACCCATTTCTTAAAATCTCCTCGAGTATCAAAAATGCAATTTTTTGCTTCACTTTTGAAGAGGGATTGTGACCATTGAATAATTTCTGAAGCTGAATATTTTTTCTTATTAAAAATCTCAAAAGGTTCTTTCAAAGAGACAAGCCAATTCAAAAAACCGTTAAGGTTTTTGATTGCCCGCCATTTTAGGATTTTTAAAAGAACTTCAGTGCAAGAAGCTAGGTGAGAAAATCCTTTTCTGAGAAGTTTTTCCATTTCTTTGAATGAAGTGTTTAAACCTCTCTTTTTTAACTCCTTCAACCGATCAAAATCAGATAAAACGCGATCTGATGAAGTTTCTACAACATTTAAAAGTTCTTTTTTGTTATTGGCAAGGGTTAGAGATGTTTTTTTAGCCACTTTGTGACGAAATCCCCTCCCTCGATCTCTGATAACGCTGCTGATCCACCGTTCTTCATTTTTCACTTTGTATCTTCTTTTCTTTTTGATATTCAATAGCTTAAGTGTTTTTTCTAAAGTGGGTAGATCTCTAAACCACCAATGAGGTGCTCGAGATACAAGGTGAGAAAGCCTGTACTTCGCAAGAATTTTCTCCTTCTCTTTTTTGAATTTAGAAAAAGCTGCTGCGGGCTTGTCCTTAGCAAACTCTTCTTTAGAAGAGTTCTTTTTTATTAAACTTTGGGGTGTCAAACTCCCCTGATTCGAGCGGTTTAGGTAGGATTGTCCTTTATCTGTAAGGGTGTAGATATTCCTTCCTGAAAGAAGGGTTTTGTACTTGCGGCATTGATAGGTAGTGCGCTCTCGAGTGATAAATCCATTCTCTAGGTCTTTTTTGATATAGCGCTTGGCGGTTCGTTCACTGACTCCTAAAACGTTTGCTATTTCTAAAAATGAGATTTTCCGAAGGTTTTTCGACAAAAAGAGTCCGTAGGTATAAAATCGTTTCATAGAGATTACCTTTGCTAGTTAGATTGGTCTTGTTGAGGAAGAAAAAGCTATGAAAGGTGAATTCTATGAAAGTAATGATTTCTAAATACTTAATTATAAGACACTTTTTGCCTTGCCTGCAGAAAAAAGAAAAATTTCTGCAAAAGTATTGACTAAACACGAAAATTTCGTTAATATCAGACATATCACAACATTAAATCAATGAAGAAGCCCTAGTTACCATCTGGGGCTTCACTCTTTATAAGCTTCTTTAATTTCAAAACATATTCCTTTCAAAATTTCCAATCAATCTTTTTATTGGTTTTCTAGAAAAAATCTTGAAGTATATGCAGAAGTTTTTGTTGTTTTCCTTGATAAGCATATCTTGGAATTGAAGATAGATGGGAGGCGCCGTTGACTCTGGTAAAGGAATTATTGCCCGTTGCCCCCTTTCGGTAAGGTATGCTTCCAAAAGTACTTAGAGATTGGCTCGTTGATATAGCAGAGCGTATGCAAGTGCCTCTTGATTATCCTTGGGGCTTCCGTAGTTGTAGTCTTAGGGTCTCTTATTGTAAGAAAATTTGGAATTTTTCCAAACGCTCATGATGACTGGCTTGTGATTCCAAACCTGTGGGGTGCAGTGGTAGGGCGGCCTTCTCTTCTGAAGTCTCCAATTATTGATGAAGTCATGAAACCTCTTAAGCAATTAGCAGATGAAAAAAGCTGCGAAAAAGAAAGATAAGAAGAAGCTCATTATTTTTGATCCAATCGATCTACCCATCAAGCCAGCTCTTAAGCGGTACCTAACAGGGGATGGAACTCAATGATTCCAATCTGGAGCTGCTTTCCTTTTGGCTTATCTTGAATGCTAACAGAGTCAATGTCATTATTAAGTGGTAAGATATGTATAGAGAGGTTGTGGTACTTTTCAGTTTTTAAGGAGGGTTCATAGTAAAGTTTTATTTTGCTAGAGCAACCGGTGAACACGAAAATTATGGAAAAAGCAAATATAAAATTCCAAAACGCTTTTCTCATAATTCTCAGTATGTGATTGTTTTCCTGTAGGATTACATCCCTGCGGCAAATGTCAATAACAAACTCATAGCTGTGACTATTATCTAATCTTTGCAACTTAAGAAATTCGAATGAATGGTAAATTATTTTTTTGCTTTGCGGTAACGCGTCGCCTTGCTTTTTCCAACTTGCTCTAAGATTTCTTGTTCTGTGAGTTCAGCAAGGCGTCTTCCAGCTGTTGGGCGAGAGAGATTAAGGGCTTTCATCACATCAGAAATAGCAATCTCATCAGAGACCTCAAAGAGGGCCAATATTTTGTCGGTCTCGCTTTCTGCTTGCCGGGGCTTTGAAGAAAAGGAGGGTCTGGGCAAAATACACTTGATAAAATTTTCCCCCTCGATCACTTCTGGGGGGTGAAGGCCCCTTGTTTCATAGCTTTCGAATAGAGTGATAAACCCTGACCCAAGTTTTTCAATATAGCCTGCCTCCCGAAAAGTTTTGCAAATGACTCGATTGCGAATGTAGGTGAGCCCAAGTTTAAGGTTATGGGGGTCTAGGGGGCCAGGAAAAACCCCAGGACTGAATATTTCAATCCGATTATCGTAAATAGCGATTTTCGTAGGTGCTTGAATGTGGTAGTTTCGATGGACAATGGCATTGAGGAGAATCTCTCTCAGTGCTGTTTCTGGGATTTCAAGTTGTTCTTCTCTTTTAGGGGCTCGAATTGTGAAAGAGCGACTAAGTCTTCCAACCACAAAATTGTATGCCATCTCAAACTGTTCAAAAAGGGTGCCGACACAATCGATACTACTGATAGCCTTTCGCCCACTGACTCCATCGAAGTGAGAGCAAAGAATCATAGCCTCAGAAAAATACTTTTGAGGCTTTTTCCCAAAAAGGAGGATGCCTCCTATAGTTGGATAGATGGATGCGTGTTCTTCGACTTCAAGATCGTAAGAAGTTAGAATCTCAGTAGAGATAGAGCGGATGCGGGAGGATTTCTTATGGTTTAAGAACACAAGGACTTGTTTTTGATCGAGGTCTTCTTCTTTTCCATGATAGACTGGCATCATGTCAAATGAGCGTCCTCTAGATTGCCACTTTAGCTCTTCAACCATATCAGCGGTTGCTCTAACGGTGGATCGCCCTAATCTAATATAGGTTCCCTTATCTAACCCTTCCGATTTCCTAAAGTAAGGTTTATTCATCCCTGAAGATACTTCGATAATCAGAACTGTCTTGTCACCAATCCGTTGGGAGTAAACTGCTGGGATAATAGGAGGAGAAGAAGCTTCAAAGATACATTTATTCATGTATTCCATGACCCGCTGGATTTCCTCTTCAGGAACTCCAATCACTGTTCCGTCTTGTTTGACTCCAATCAAAAGCTTCCCCCCACTCCGATTGCAAAACCCAATAATTGTTTTAGCGATTTGAGCATTTTCTGGAATCGTTTGTTTAAACTCTAACGTAGAGGACTCATTTATAGGGTATTTCATTGGCACTCCTTATGTATCACTCATCATACTAGATTGAGTCATATGAGTCAAATAAATTGACTCATTTTAAATATACGACTCATATGTGACTTATGTGAGCCATTCCTGATTTAAGGGACATTTGTGGGACAGAAAGGGGCAAAAGATCTCAATTCAAACCAATTATTTACAAAACGAATTTAGCTTTAGTAGTTTGATTATTAAATTGATAAATGTTGATTGGAATTGAGGAAGATGGGATTTAGAGTGACTGTAAGTCCATCGACTTCGGTCTCTTGCTGCAGTTTGAGGAGAGAATAATTCCCAGAAGCATACATTTCAAAAAGCTTTGCAATAAGAGGAGCTCTCTCTGGATCTGGAATAATTGTTTTGTCTCTATTTTCATCCACATCATGCATATAGCCAATGGGGTCAAGCCCAATCCAGATGCCATTTTTTGCTGCTTTTTCTTTGCTATGCTTGACATTATCACTCAATTGAAGAACGTAGCTTCTAGCGAACATCACTCCCATATCCCATCTGAGAATGTCTGCACTATTGGATTTTAAATTCAGCACGAGCCCTTCATGCATAAATCGATTGTCCTTCTTCTTGTTCCTTCCTCGACAACTTCTTTTTCAAATGGAGGTCTCTACCAGAGTTTTCAAATTTTCGGTTAAAAAGGATGATAATTGCTCGACGGAATAAGGCATGTGATTAGTTCCAAACCAGCAAGTATAAAAAGGAGCCATGTGCTTATGCTCGGCAGTCACTTTCTCTCCAGAAACAATTCCTTTCAACTGAGCATCTGGAATTGTACTTCCCTTAGCAATTTCTGTGATGATATTCGCAAGTTTTCCTTGCAAATGGGCACGCTGAAAAAGCGATTCTCAAGCTGAGAAGGAAATTTCTCCGATTGCAGTACTGAATCATGTTACCGTAGATGAAAACTATTTCTACGGGGAATACGAACCCCATTGCTACTGTGAGAGACACCGAGACTGCAAAAGAGGAGGGGATATTGCAACTAGTAAGCTCCTCCACGCAGGATTTAGCATAGGGAGTGCTTTAGAGCTTTCCCTAGAGGCGCTCTCTCATCCCAGAGTTCAAGGATCAATGCCAGGCATTTATTGGCCTTGCTGAAGCAAGTGCAGGAGGTCTAGCAACACTCAGCTCAGGAGGATTAGCAGCTCCCATTGGATGGCCAGTGCTTGTTCATGGTCTCGATCAATTTATTGCTGGGGTGAGCACTGCAATTACAGGGAAGCACAGAGTTACATTAACAGAACAGCTCTTGCAAACAACGGACATGCCTTCTGAATGGGCCTCCTTTACTAATGACGTCTTAAGTATTGGTGGCACATTGGGAGGGTCGACTATTGTTCGGGCAAGTCGTTTAGTGGTATTTCCAAGTTTTAATTTATCTCCTGAGGCTATGATAGAAACTATAGATCCTCTCCCTATTCGTTTTAGCCAAAATAGTATTAAAAAAGATTTAGAAACGGTATGACAATAGATGATTTAGTTAATTCTCTGAGAAAAGGAAATATTGGATCAAATGAAATTGAAGCAATTAGGATAATGAAAAAAATAATCTTCTGTACACACTTGATAATAGGCGGTTAGAAGCCCCCCGAAGGGCAAGTATGAAAGTGCCGTGCCGAACCGCTACAGAAAAAGAAAATGCTAATGAGATATGGAAATTTTCTAGCAGGGACGGCGATAATTCTATTAAAATTAGAGGTCAATAATTATGAAAAATTAAAAAGAAAAAAATACAGAAAAAAAAGATTTTGTATTTTTTTTAAAAAACCTGAAAAAAGACTATTTAGAAAACATATCTACTTGGGAATATAGAGATATTGGAGCTTTTTTGGAAGCAATCGCCTCTTGGGTTGAAGACATGGATGGCCTCTATACCAACCAAGGCTTACCAACTCCAAAAGATCCTAATTGGATGGTATTTGCTGATGTTCTCATGGGAGGCAAAGTGTATGAATAAAGAAAAATGTACCTCTCCCACAGCTCTTTAAAAATGGAATAGAAAAACAACGCTTTCCTATAGGAGCATATTTATATGAGTACAAATAAATCTAATTATCTATTAACTTTTGAATGAGATTCCGATAAAGAGATACTTGAGATTCATGGAAATGAAGACGAATGGAAAAAAAATGAAAATTCATCTTAGCGTTGATCAGCTAATTCTACAAAAAATTGATACTGTGCTTCATTTCTTTTTTGATTATGACAGAAAGGGATGGATAGTAGAATCAATAAAGGAGTTAGTAAAAGAAGATAAGAAAACCCCCATTCAAGAATCTGAAATTTTCTCTTCTTTTTCTCATTCTAGTTCATCCAAAAGGATGGAGATTACCCTAAATCCTAAAATTTTTTCACGACTCAATAATATGGTTAAAAGATTAAAAAAAATTAGGAAAGGCATTTCTAGGAACCTTTTAATTAATGAAGCTGTAAGGAGGAAATTAGAGAGTAATGGGTTATTCTTAATTTCTAGAAACCGAATACATAACCAAGAATTGCTTAGAGAGGATATTCCTGTTATTGCAAGATTAGATCCGAGTTTTATCGCAAAGATAAAAACAGCTGTTGAGGAAACGAGACAGAGAAAACAAGAGTACTTTATTCATAATTGGATTAACGAGGCAATTACAGAACTTTTAAACGAAGAAATAATGGGGATCTACAATATTAACCCGAAAATTAAAAATAATATCTCTATTTCAAAGTGCCAATGTGTTTACTTAAAAATTGATCGAGTAATGCTTTCAGAAGTTGATGCATTGGTTCAAAGGATTAAAAAGACAGCCAGATCTTTTTCAAGAAACAAGCTATTTTATGATGCGGTGAGAAAAAAAATAGAGAAAGAAATACAAGAAAAATGATCTTTCCCATTTTTAGATAAACAGTTTTTCTGTATACAATGTATTTTATTTATACATTGTATACAATTTATTCTTTAAGTTCTGATGATACTTTTTTTGGACGAGGCTTAATCTTTTTATTAGAAATATAAGAGCACAAGGCGTCATCGATCACTTCTTGAATCTTTTTTCGTTCCCAATATGCAAGGTCTTTTGCTTTTTCTAAGACTGATTCTTTAACAATCAGAGTTGCCCTTGTCCACCCTTTTTTTAATCCAATTTTTGAAGATTTTAGACTGTTTTTTTGTTTACTCTGTTTACTAGAGGTACTTTGTACACTATGTTTACGTTTTTGGTTTTCTTCTTGATCGTTTCTGCTGTCTTTTATCCATTCCAGTGGATTTGTTCCTAATCTAGAAGCTCCGCTCATTTTTGTTCTCTCTCGATAATTTCTTTGCTTAAGTTGAGATAATCTATAGCTCCATTAGACGAGTTTTTGTAATTAAAGATTGTTTGGCCAAAGCTAGGGGCTTCTGCTAATGAGATGTTGTCTCTAATTAATGTCTTAAAGAGGCTTGCCTTGAATTGCTTTTCAATTGTTTCTATTACCTGTCGATTGAGGGTTTTTCTACTATCAAATCTAGTGCCAATTATTCCTGTAATTCTTAATGACTTATTAAGTCTTTTTTTCACTACGTCAACAGTATCAATTAAATGCTTTAACCCCTGGAGGGCAAAAAATTCGGTTTGTAATGGAATGAATATTTCGTTAGCGGTTGTTAATGCATTAAGTGTAAGTAAACCTAAAGAGGGGGGGCAATCTACTATGAAGTAATCAAAGTCTTTGTCAGACTTTTCTAAAACTTCTTTTAGTAGGAACTCTCTGCCAGGGACACTTGAAAATTCTATTTCTGCTCCAGATAAATCTAATGAAGAAGGGATAATACACATATCGAATTTTTCGACAGAGACTTGTTTTAAACTCTTTCTTCCTTTCATGAAGTCGTAAACCGTATATTCGAGTTCGTGAGATTTTATACCCATTCCATAAGTTAAGTGAGCTTGAGGATCAAGGTCCACTAGAAGAACACGTTTTCCTTGTTTAGCTAAGGCTGCTCCAATATTGATTGAGGAAGTTGTTTTCCCAACCCCACCCTTTTGGTTAATTAGAGCAATTTTTCTTGTAATTTTCATGTGAGAGATTTTATGGGTTATTTCTGTCAAGTTGTCTTGAGTTTAATGATTTTCATATAATGATTCCAGACTTTTCGGTACACACTTAATTTTCAAGTAGGTGTTTTTTAAGCGCAAACTACTGTTAACTAAATTGTTAAAGATATAAAAATACTTAAACATTGATTACAAAGATTACTCTTTAAACAAAGTATAAATTGTTTACACAACATAATAAGATAAAACAATGTAAAAAATGTGTACTTTGTAAACTATGTATACATTTTTTTAAATCCAAAGACTCCTATAAAGGAAATGTGCAAAATTTCGGTTGCTATTAGTTTTTAGTCAAAAAAACTCTCAAAATTACGTCGCGATTGCTCTAGACTTTAAGTTCTGGTATACACCACTATTTAGGTGTAAATTGAGGATAGTTGTTGTTTTGTATTCCAAGTAAACCAATTAAAGAATCACCTTAACGCATTGTTTGTGTGTATAATACGTATAAAGTATACAGTGTATACATAAAAATTGTTGACACTATGTATACAAATTAATTAATGTATACAATGTAAACAAAAACTTTTTGAAAGCTGGTTTTAAGCTCTCAAAAAGAATTAAAGTCGAACTAAAAAAGCCGCCAGGACTCGTACTCCTGGCGGCACGGCCTTAAACACAGACCGAGCATTCCTAACATGGAGGAACACTGGTGTTACTATACATAAAAACGCAAAAAACTTACTCCCAATTCCATTTTTATTTTCTAAATGGCTACTTAAGAAAGAACTTGAGTACAAAAGAACCCCTCCAAACCCTTTCAGGTTCTTAATATGGGGATTAATATGCCATTAAGAAACGATATTGCAACCCTTAAAGAGCGCCTAGATGAAATGAAGTCCATCGACCAGCTCAGAAAACACCTTTATCAAACAAACCTGAGACTTACTGTTACGATCTATTCATCAGGATTTTCTTGTCTAGATTGGAACATCACCGAACAGCAAGTGAGGGGAGTTTTGAGTTTGGGACCTAGAATCAAGATTTCAAAACTGTCAACAGGTGACATTCTCACTGAAAATCAAAATCTAACCTCGATTTATTTAAGTGAATCAGATTGGGTAGATCAAGAAGAATTATTCAATAACATTAAAAGCGGGATTAGGTCTTGCACCAGAAAAACATAAATAAGGGAAAATGAGTTGAAGGGTTTGGAAAACAGTGCGTTTTCATTTGATAATCCTAAATCAGAATGGAGCATACATTTCTTTAGTGTTGCCATAAATTCAGAGAAAGGATTATCAATATAATAAAAAACATAACTTATTTATAATAAGTTTATTGTTAATTAATAATTTAAAGATATCGTTAAGAAATAGACGCTATTTTGAAACCTTGCTCAGAGATAGTTTTGAGAGGGATTACTAAAAAAACAATCATTTTGAGCAGATTAAACTAGAACCCCAAATTTTTAAAATCATGAGTAAATTTAGCAAACCACTATTCATACTATCATCTTTTCTAATGGCAACCGTGCATGCTTGGGCCATCGATGATCGTTCCGACTTCGATAGTAACGAGAAGTCTAAAGAGCCGAGGCAAGAACAAATACAAACAAATGTTCCTGAGGAGATTCAAAAAGAGTTTCATGAGCAAACCAAAGATTACATTGCTGCTCTTCAAGAACAAGGAAAAAACTTTAATTTTAATGATTATTCTGATGATTCAGAATACTCGTATTCAGCTGAGACTTCTGAGGCAATCAGAAATAGTATGTTTTCCATGGAAAGGCATGACTACTATTGCAAAGATCCCAAGTCATTTAGATCTATTATGTGGCATTCTTTCGAGACAAATTCAAAGCTTACATCCACAGCACAAGAACCTTTCTTTTTAGATAACAAGGAAGAATTCTCCGTAGAGATTAGACCTTTTTTTGATCATACAACTCGAAATCATATCTTACAATTAGGAAGCATTATAACCGCAAGGAAGCAGTGGCAAAATAGATATATTTCAGGACAGCTACTTTATGGTTTAAGTCTTGGTTGGTATAACACAGTTGCTCAAAATGCTCTTTTAGCTTTGACATACGGACAATTTTTCAATGACTCGCTTTCTGGTTCTGTGACACTTTCTTCAGGATTTGCCTACTCAGATTTCGAAAGAGATTGTGACTCTCGATACTATCGAAGCCATCCCAAGTCTTGGTCTCTGGGGCTCTCTCCAATGCTTATCTACTATACACACAAAAAAGTGCCAGTCGATCTGTTTTTAGGGGGTGATCTCTACTATGCACACAGATTTTCCGTTGAAGAATCTTCACGTAGTTTGAGCTATACTTATGGCGCAGAAGATGATCTACTTTGGCGCATTAAAGCAGGTCCCAGCTATACCATGAAACGCGAAGGGAAACGAAGGCTCTATCAACTGAGATTTTTCCTAGCAGGAAACGTTCAGTCGCAGATCCCAGATAGATTTACAGTCGCTCCTAATGTGCTCTTCGAGTCGCAGCTCAATAATGGGAGAGGGGGCTATTTGTTTGAACTAGGATTAAACCTAGGGAAGTTTAAGAAATTATGGAACATCGCCTATGGACTGAGATTTTAAAAAACAAGGAGATGTTGGTATGAATACAAAAAGATTTTTTAGGAAAAAGTTAAAAATGAAGGCAGAAAAAATGTTTACAAAAATCAAAAAACTCACAAAAAACCCCACAACCTGGAAAGTCCTCGGTTTGTGCGCCTTAGTTGGGGCCTCTAATGCAGGCTACTGTGATGCAGGAGCTGAAATGGAACAGCAAGTCAAAGTAATCGAAGGGGTTATTTTCACTAAAGGAGTCCGTATGGTAGTCCTTCTATTTGGAATGTGTTGGGGATTTTTTAAAACTTTTATCAGCTCAAGCTTTCAGCCAATACTGTTGTATGGAGGCTTGGGGTGTTTGTTTTTCTTTATTCCCAAAATCATTGAACTCATTGGAAGTATAGGAGGTTAAGTAAGATGTCTCCTACCTTAAAACATCTTGATGGTCCATTAACGATTGTAGGTGTACCGATTACAACCATTGCATTGATCGCTGGGAGCTTTATATTTGGAGCTCTGTTTGAAAGCTTTTTACTTTGTTTAGGGGCGCTAGTAGCTCTAGAAGCTGCGAAGAAGTTTTTCAAAAAATTTCCTCGATATAGCTTAGTGCGCTGGCTTTATGTGAAACTGCCAACAAAGTCTATGCTTTGGGGTAAAACGTTAGAATCTATTGTTGAGTCTTGGAAATCAGAGTGGTGTAAGTGAAAACAGAAACAAAAAAATCCTCCATCGCCATGATCATGATGCAGCGAAATCTTTTGTTTTTCATGTGTATTTTCTTTTTCATGACCACACTGGCCTTAACAGTCATTGCTGTCCGAAAAGAATCGATCACCCTCTTCCAAGCGCCAAAAACAAAGCTAGATCTAAATGGAGCAAAATCCCAAGCAGAGTTTTTGTCGCATCTAATATTGAATCGTTCTTCCTCAAGCTTTCAAGAACAAGACACAATCCTTTTGCCATGGGTAGACCCTCCTTATAGCTTTGAGTTTAAAAAACACTTAATCCAGATGGCAAAACAGATGAAAGAGAATCAGATCAATTTTGAATGGTCTTTACTAGATAGCACAATTGAAAAAATCAATGACCATATGGTGCGTGTCTATCTTAATGGGAATCTTGCCCTTTATCTCCCCGTTCAAGATCAGAAAAAGCAACTTGTCCAAGAGGAGCGCGCTACATTTGTTATGGATCTCTCTCTGAAAAACGGCAAGCTCCTCTTAAACAATTTCAATAAGGAAATTCAAAAATGATGAAAAAATTTTTAACCCTTATAGCGCTCACACCCTTTATAACTAATGTTGTTTCTGCAGGCGTCACAGAAATCTCTATGGAAGAACGCACCCAAAAAACATTGCAGCTGTCTGAGGATCAAATCAACCGCATTGCTGTGTCTGAAGGGATCGTCTCCACAATCATCACCAATCCTTCTAAATTCAACATAAGAATCGATGAGTCTTTAGGGCAAGCATTCATTATCCTTAAAGCACCTATAGAGTCTGAAGGACTTACTGTTGTTACAGATTCAGGATCCGCACAGGATTTTCTTGTCACTTCCTATTCAGGAGAACCTGCAATTATCTACCTAAATGAGTCCCATCTAGAAGAAACAAGTAACTACATCCTACCCACACTTAATCTCAAAGACTTTAACAGTGTTTACCATGGCATTGAAGTAGAGGGTTTTGAAAGGCGGCTATTGCGACAAAATGAGACAGTAGAAGTGGGAGATCTCTTGCCCTATGTGCAAGAAGTCAATGTGTATGAGTCTCCCTTTGAAAATCTTTATGTTTTTACTGTGAAAAACCACTCTCGAAAAGATTTGAAAATCCATCCTGAATATTTCTCTAATGGAGAAACCATGAATTGGTTTTTTTGTCCAGTGGTCGAGCTAAAGAAAAACTCTGAAACAAAAATCATCATTTCGAAGGGGAGAGTCTAATGTTCGAAGAAGAAAACGCGATAAAACAGTCCAATAAAAAGAAAAAACAAAAGCTTTTTTCAGGGATCATTTTTGGAGTGTTCATTGTAAGTATTGTAGCCGTTGCTTTTTGGCCTGAATCCCCTCAAAAAAACCCTATTCCGAAAGGGTTTACAAAAGAGGCTTTTCCTCATCAAAATCCCAACTTTAACCCTGAGAAAATTAGACTTTCAAGACTTGAGCAGCAAAATGAAAACTTTGAAGAGACCCTAAAAAATTTAGAAACAGCTCTTGAGCAAACGAAAGAAGATAATCAGCTCCTCGAGAAGAAAAATAAAGAACTCTCTCACAACCAAAATCTCCATAGTCTTCACTTAAAAACCTTAGGGCAATCCTTAGAAAAACAAGAGCAGCAAAGACAAAAAGAGCGCTCAGAACCCCGTCAGTCTCAAGATAGCGCCTTAGAAGTGGGCATCTGGTCAAAACCAACCCTCTCCACAAAAAGAAACGTAGTTACCGAGATCCCAGCTGGCACTGTTGTAAAATGTTTGCTTGTTTCCTCTGCGGATTGTTCTGTGGGTATTAATACCTCATCTGACCCCAATACTGTTCTTTTGCAACCTATCGCGAATGGAAAACTCCCCAAAAAAGTTCAAGTGGCTCTTAAGGGATCTCGTATTCTGGGGACCGCAGTTGGAGATATTGCCTCAGAAAGGGTCCGGATTCGAACGGAACGTCTTACACTCATGCAAGGATCAAATGGAGGTTTTGTAGAAACTTCTATAGCAGGATTTGTTTCTGGAGAAGATGGCAAAGAAGGGCTTCGAGGCACAGTAGTGGATCGATCGGGAGCGATTATCTCTAGAGCGGCCTTTGCCTCATTTTTGCAAGGTGTCGGAGCTTCAATCCAAGCCACATTAAACAATCAGACATTAGAAAAAGTCTCAAAAGTTGGAGGGACTCAAAGTATCCTTGATGTCGATACCTTTAGGAATGCAGGAATAGGGGGAGCAAACACAGGTCTAAATAAACTCGCGGAATATTACATCAAACGGGCAGAACAACTTCAACCGGTCATTCAAGTTCAAGCTGGTAGAGTGGTTGATGTTATCTTCCTCAAAACAGTTAAGCTCGGGGAGAAAGATATTCAAAAAACCATAGAAAAAGAACGATCAATGAGGCAATTACCATGACACAAATTAAGGCCATTATTAGTTCGTCATTTTTTTTCTTTTTGTGCTTCATAGCTGCTCCATCTCTTCATGCCTTTGAAAGGCTTTCTGAAAAATATACCATTTCCTTGGGGTCTTCGGAAGCTCCTCATCAAATCACCGAATATTTTTCGCTCTCTTGTCCTCTTTGTATCAAATTACTTAAGACAGACTTTCGAGATATTTATACGCAATATATCGAAACGAAGCAAGTCTATTGGACCTTTCATCCTGATCCTCAAGACATCACAACATTGCAACTTATGGTGTGCCTCGAAAAACTCCCTCAGAGTAAACGTTGGGCGTTCTTTTGGGAAGTAGTTCAAGCGGTCAAAGTTAACAACCCAGGAAGAAATACTTTTCTATTGCAAGAACTTTCTAAACGGTTCAATCTACACGTGCCCCTTTTGCACGACATCCAATGGCTCGAGACAACAGAGGCTTATAAAAGAGCATATCAATACATCCGACAGTCTGATGCCCCTATAGAAATTCCCTCTATTGAGTTTAACGGTCTCATCAAAGAGAAAAGCTTACCTACGAAAAAATCTATTCAGGAGCTCGTCCCATGATTTTCCACTCCAGAGAAATTCTAAGTGCCAAAGTGCTCAGCAGAGCCTCTGAGGGCACGTCATATCTAAAATTAAGGCGCTGTTTATTGAGCGTTTTGATGGCAGTTTCTCTAAGTGGCTGCGGCATTTATAACGGAGGCTTTGAAAGGGGAGGCGATCTGACTTCTAACTTCTTAGAACGCATTCAAGAAAACCCAAAAGATCAGGAAGACCAATTACTTCCGAAACCTGAAACAAAAAATATACAATAATAAGGAGTCCAAAAGTGCTCGAAACGCTCTCGAAAATAGGCCAAAAGATCGCTAACGTTGCAGGACTTGCGACACCGATTGATAAAGTCCTTGCTGAAGAAAGGGTCTACGAAGACACGAAGAACTATTTTCAAAAAGAGCTTCCTTATCGAACTTGGGATGAAGGAGCAGGCATTTTTGTCCAAGACCATTCTATGGGATTTGTTATTGAGATTGAAACTATGATGGGTTGTGACAGTTTTCTAGAAAAAGACCTTGCTTCGTTCTGCGCTGCGATTGGGTCGGAAGGTGACAGCATCCAATGCCTTCTCTGGGCAGATCATCGCATCAGCCCCAAACTTGACATCTGGTCTAGACCGAGAGATGAACAATCCGGAATCCATCACAAACTTTCCGATCACAAGAAACAGTTTTTTCAGAAGGGTATTCGAGAAGATGCAAGTCCCCCTCCTAGAAACTTTCGTATTTTTTTCAGCTATTCGAGTCAAACAGCAACAAAAGAAAACTTAAAAGAGAAAAAACACAAAGCGATGCAGTTCTTTAATCGCCATACTAGAGTCTATGATATGAAGCCTCAAGATCTCATCGATGCCGTTTCAGGGCTAGTCAATTATAGCCAAGAGACAGAGTTGCAAAGCAGAACCTGGAATCCTTGGCTTTACCTCGCCAATGACGTTTGTCTCCATGGATCGATTAGTCTCAAAAATGATCACGTTCAATTTCAACAAGGCAATCAAACCAATCATTTTAAATCCTTTGAAGTTCTCGATTATCCTGATGCATGGACCATCCACAATAATCAAGCGCTCATAGGAGATTTTTTAAACCAAGAAAATGGTATTTTTGGGGATTTTTTCATTCACTATGGCATCTTTTTCCCCAAACAAAGTACCTATGAAACCAAGCTCAAAACCAAAGAAGCCTCTTTAAAACAACAACTCAAGTTCAAAGCATTGCGCAGCATGTTTTCGACAGCTCAAAGAGAATTTGAAGAGACACAATTTGCTCTTAATGAAATCAAAAATGGGCAAAAATTCGTGCAAACTCGCATGACTGTGGGCCTTTTTTCTAAAAAAGAAAATCTTTCTGCAGTTGAAGAAAAACTGAAATCCAATTTCTCAAAACTCGGCCTCATCCTAGGTGATAATAATTCTCTCCATCTCGATGAATTCATCCGCTCTCTTCCAATGACCTGGGGAGAATCGAAAAAACAAAAAGAACTCCAGTGGCTACGCGCCTTTAAGCTGACAACGACTCATGAAGTGGGATTGATGATGCCGCTCTTAGCTGAATGGAAAGGCAATTCACAGACTGGGATGCCTCTATTGGGACGCAGGGGACAGTTTCTAACCTGGTCTCCCTTTGAAACAGATGGCAACTTCAATACTGTTGTTGTGGGCCCTTCTGGAACAGGAAAGTCGGTCTTCATGCAAGAGGTTGTCATTAATCATCTAGGAGAAGGAGGAAGGGTATTTGTCCTTGATCTAGGGAGAAGTTTTGAAAAACTCTGTAAACTTTTAAGTGGGCAGCATTTGGCATTCAATAGAGCATCCAACCTCAATCTTAATCCCTTTAGTTTAATCCCAGAAACCCAAGATATCGATGCCATTGAAGGCGCTCTTAGCATGGTAACATCGATCATTTGCACAATGGCCGTTCCCTCTGAAAAAATTGATGGAGATCGCTCCAACATGATCAGCCTCGCTGTCAAGAAAGCTTTTAAGAGAAAAAGCCGTCAAGCTACCGTTGATGATGTGATTGTATCTCTTAAGGAAGAAGAATACGAGACTGAGCGGATGCGTGGAAATGTAGAGAGTCTCATCGCGTGTCTTCATAAATATGCGACTGATGGAGAGTACCGCGCCTTTTTCTATGGAAAAAAGACCCTAGAGTTTAAGTCAGATTTTGTTTTGATTGAAACAGAAGAGCTCAAAGAGATGAAGGATTTGCAAGCAGTTGTCATGCAGATTTTTTCTCTTATGATTTCTGTAGAAGTTTTTCTGGGAGATCGAGAAAAACGGTCTCTCATTTGCATCGATGAAGCTTGGGACCTCTTAAAATCTCCACAGATGGAAGGTTTTATTGAAGGGATGGCGCGCCGTCTCAGAAAATACAATGGAGCCCTTCTTGTCGCTACGCAAGACCTGAAAGATTTTGAAAACTCTCCAGGAGCTGCTGCTGTTTTTCAAAATTCCAATTGGCTAGTGATTCTTGGAAAAGCCGAGCCCATGCTTCCTATGATTCGAGAAAAAGGGATTATAAAACTAACGACCCATGCTGAACGTTCCCTAATCTCCATGAGAATGGAACACGGAAAATATTCCGAAGCTTTTATTTTTAACCACGGCACAGGCTTTTATTCTCTAGCTCAACTCAAACTCGATCCTTTTTCCTTAGCCCTGTATTCAACGACAGCAGAGAATTTTAAGAAAATCCAACAGCTGCAAGAAGAAGGTGTGACTATTGAAGAAGCCATTGAAAAAGTCTCTAAACAAAAGGATTTATCATGAAGTCAAATGGGTATCAGAAATACATTGCGGTAATAGCACTTAGCTTAATGGCTAATGCTGGATTATTCGCAAGTCATGGTCAAACTTTTGAAATTGAAGAAGCTCCTTTCGGATCCTCTTTCAGCAATTCAGATACCAATCTCTCCGCGATGCAGGATAAGCACCTTGAAGAAGTTGAAAAATACATCAAACAGCCCCCAGCTATTTCCTGGATTGAAGAGGCAAAGACCTATCGGGCTTTTTATTATGATCCGATCTATCAAGTGAAGGAAAATATCAAAACATTAGATGGGAAAATCATCGCTCAGAAAGGTCAAATCTTAAATGCCTTGGACAATGAAATCTATGCAAAGCCTTGTGATCTCATATTTTTTGATGGTTCAAACCAAAAGCACATCGAATGGGCGAAAAATCATCTCCAAGCTAAGTGGATTCTCGTCAAAGGATCCCCCTTAGATTTAGAAGAAGAATTGGATCTCAATGTTTACTTCGATCAAGGAGGGATCTATTGCAAACAATTTGGTATTGAACGCGTTCCAGCAAAAGTCTCAGTAGAGGGAAGACGTATTTTGATTGAGGAAATTCCATGCGCGGAGTGATTTTTACGCTTTTCGCTTTATTTATGAGTTTTCAATCTCTCCACGCTTGCTGTTTAGAGGATGGGGGCGATTTTTCAGTTGAAAAAGAGCCAGAGTTTTTTGCCTTTGTCTCCTTAAGTATCCCAGAAACTACCTTGAAGCAGATGTCTAAAGAACTAGAGCGCATTGGAGGATCCTTTGTATTTAGAGGAATGCCTAATGATTCTTTTAGCGACTTTATTAAAAAGGTGCTGCACTTCCGAGAGCAGGGAATTTTAGCACCTATTTTAGTCGATCCTGATGCTTTTTCTGAATATAACGTAACCGAGGTCCCAACCTTTGTTTACCTTCCTCCTTCAATAGAAACTCTAAGTGCCGAGGAGCTCAGCAGAGCCTCTGAGGACACGTCATACCCAAAATATAAAAAGATCGTTGGTAATGTATCCATCCCTTACGCGTTAGAGAAAATGGGGGAGATGTAATGCAAAGAGAACATGCAAAAGTGTATTTTCAGCCACTTCTAGAAAAAAAGAGTCTGTTGGATATAAGCAACTTAACGTTAAAAAGTATCGCTAAAATGACAAATGCTATTTTAGCGATGCAAAAAAATATTGCAAAAATCTATCGCTATATTGACATATGTCAATTTAACGGTGAGAAATCAATCGAAAAAAGTATCACTAGATCTAGAAAACTCATTTTAAGGGTAAGAAAAGGGGTCTTTAAAATTTACCTCCAAAATGAATTTTTGCATTTTAGTGGTAGTTTTAAGAAGCAAATTACAGATCATCAAAATAATATAAGTCAATTTAATGATGCAAAAAACTCCACTAAAAAGTATCATCAAGATAACAAAAACTATTATAATGATACTTGTGAGGCGAGATGTTTATAGGGAGAAAAGAAGAGTTAAAGACCTTAAAGGGTCTGATGAATCGGAGAGCTGCTAAGTTTGTCACAATCAAAGGGAGACGACGTATTGGAAAAAGCCGTTTGATCGAAGAGTTTTCTAAAAGCTTTGAGAAAAAATTCTTTTTTACAGGAGTCCCACCCACCAAAGGGGTGACAGCGCAGGACCAGCGAGAAGAATTTATTAAACAAATGGTTGATCAGGGTTTCCCAAATATCAAAGCAGATGATTGGAGTGAGATCTTTTTTGCTCTATCGAAGGAAGTAATCAAAGGACCAGTTTTGTTAGCACTGGACGAGATTTCTTGGATGGGAACAAGAGATCCTGTTTTTCTAGGAAAGCTAAAAATTGCGTGGGATCGATTTTTTGAAAAAAACCCTCGATTAATTCTAGTTGTAGCTAGCTCAATTTCTAGTTGGCTCGAGAAAAACATTATTAGGAGCACGGGTTTTTTTGGGCGTATTGATTGTTTTATGACTCTAGATGAACTTTCTCTTCCCGAATGCTTAAAATTTTGGGGACCACGAGAAACTTCGGTTTCTTCTTTTGAGAAGCTTAAAGTTCTTAATGTTACAGGGGGAGTTCCCAAATATCTTAGTCTAATGGATCCTAATTTAACAGCTGAAGAAAATATTCGAAAAATGTGCTTTTCACAATCTGGATTCTTATTTAATGATTTTGAGCGGATCTTTCATGATCTATTTTCGAGACGAGGGGAAGCATATAAAAAGATTGTAGAGTCATTAGTTGATGTGCATTCACTTCATCAGGCTGAAATTTGTAAAAAAATAAAACGAAGTAATGGTCGTGTGATTTCCGATTATTTAAAAGATTTAACGGAAGCGGGATTTATTTGTGCAGATTTTGCTTGGGATTTTCGTACAGGGAAACTAACGAAACTCAGAAAATTTCGCCTTAAAGACAACTATTTGAGATTTTACCTCAAATACATTCTTCCTAATAAAAACCAAGTTTTGAAAGGCAAATTCCAATTTTCTTCTCTTTATAACGCAATGAACTGGGAAGCCATTATGGGTCTACAGTTTGAGAACTTAGTTATCCAAAATAGCCATCATGTTATGGAGAAACTGGGGATATCCTTTGAGGACTATGTGTACGATGGGCCTTATTTCCAGACAAAAACCAAGCGGAAAAGAGGCTGTCAGATTGACTATCTGATCCAAACTAAAGGAACTCTTTATATTTGTGAGATCAAATTTTCCAAAAATTCCATTGGGACAAAAGTCATCGAAGACGTTCAAAAAAAAATCGAAGCTTTAGTGATTCCCAAACATATCTCTTATCGCCCCGTTCTTATCCACGTAGGAGGAGTAACAGACGAAGTCCTCTGTAGAGATTACTTTGACAAAATCATCGACTGGACGGAGCTTTTAAAATGCTAAAAAGAATGCTATGTTTTCTTATTTTCCTACTTTCTAGCATTTCTTCTGTTCATTCAGAAGAATCCAAAGGGCAATTTTTCAATCCCATCACAGACATCTGCTGGCGTTGCACGATGCCAATTTATTTTGCTGGAGCTAATACCACACCATCAGCAAAAGATTTTATCAACCACAAAAAAGTGCTTTGTCACTGCCCTGGGGGGATTGTAGGAGCACCCGTCTCTTATTTTGAACCCAAAAAAATCATTGAAGTGACGACTGTTCCCTTCAAAATGGTAGCTTTTGGAGGAGGAACCCTCTCAAAAACTGCAAAGAAAAGAGGAACAAGACATGCCTATCATGTCCATTTTTACACCTATCCAGCCTTGCAACTCCTCAACCTTGCTGAGCACTATGCATGCTCTTCAGGAGGAGACTTTTCCTTAGGCTATATGTCTGAATTCGATCCCTTTTGGTTTGACGATAGCTGGAATATGATACTGCATCCCGATAGTGTTTTGTTTGGGACGACACTTGCTCATGCCGCTTGCGTCCCAGATGCGCTCTTTTCAACGCTCCATAAGCCCACAGATAAACTCCCTTGGTGCTCTGGATCTCAAGGGTCACTTTATCCCATGAATGGCTTTGTGAATCATGTCAGAGGCCCCGTGCAAGCATCGTCTCTGATGGTCCATCGTTTGCTTGGAAAGCTCCATCGTTGGGGCTGGGCTAAGACATTTCAAGAGGGAAACTACTGCGCAAAAACCTATTCCATGTATCCCCGAAAAACAGCCTATAAAATACAGATCGCATTGCCGATCAAACAAACAACGAAAAAATGTCCTACTCTAGGAGCAAATGAATATGACTGGGGCTTTAAAAAAACCTATCCAGGAAAAGGCGAGAGTTTTGCTTATGTCATTTGGGAACGATCCCACTGCTGCATCGATCCCTACAAAACAGCCAAAAAAGTAGCAACAGGAGGGGTTAGTGATTAATCTAAAGGCGATAGTTATTGCTTTATTGTTTGCTGGTTGTTCTTTTGGGACACTAGAAGCCCAAAGCAAAATTTCCAAGGAAGTCGAAAAACTCGGAAGAGAACTTCAAAAAGAAACAGCGCTCATGTTTTCTACAGAGAATTTCTTCAATCAAGATGACTTACTGGCTGAAGACGAAGAAGGACAAACTTTCAATCACAAAAATCCTCCTAGAAATCTGTTAGAAGCAGATGTTACCGAAGTAGTAGAGCGAGGCCAATCCTTTGAAGCTATAGATGAAGCAGAACCCTTTTTGCAACGCAGTTTAGAGATCTGTAGCAATGCAGATGAACATGATTATTCAGGAGGCCTACAAGTCATTAATAATCTCCAGGGAGAAGTGGAAATAAGGACAGAGACTTGCGAGGACCATGTTTCCAGGCTCTATACGGCGCTGCAAATAAGAGAAGTAAACGTAATGCCTGAAGTTTCAGAAAAGCAGAAAATCTGTAAAGGCCACAAAAAAGAAAAAGAATTTTTCTGGGAAGAAGATGCTAAAAAACAAGCCGAAGACTGGGGAAAAGTCCTTGCTAAAGATGCTAGTCTTAAAACATGGGATGCGTATATCGATAGTGGGGGAGTTTTTAAAAACTATCATGTGATCAAAAAATGGACTCACAAAGATGATGTTCCTCATTGTGACAATTTCCAGATAGAGACGAAAATTGTGCAGAATCGCCAAGAAAAAATTAACTGGCGATCAACAGATCAAAGACTATTGTCATGGCTAGAGGGAAACCCTATCTGCTACCTACATAGCCGCACCCAAAAAGATGACAACACAAGAACATTAGTCTATCGCTGCGAAAGAGGAGAGAATCGTCAATGCCAGATCATTCGAGATGCTGGTGGGATTTTACAGGATAAAAAGTGTAGCGCTTATGATCCAGAAGGGAATTGTATCACCTATTTAAAAACATTTGCTTTTCAAGAAAGAGAGCCTCTTAAACAAGATTATTTTTTAGATGATGTAGAGCTATTTAATTTAGAAGATTTTGAAACGACCAGCGAACCCGATAACAGCTTTAGCTGGATAATTTCGAGGCTTGCCGCAGAGTTTAGTTCTCGCGGCGCTGCTGAGTCCAAAAATGCCGATCCGATGAAAGCTGAAATTTTTCCTGGAAAAGTCATGAAATGTAAACGTGGGTGTAGTTCCACAGTGCTATATGATTGTTGCAGCGATCCTAAAGGTTGGCTCTTGAATTTAAAAGGGGTCGGAGCCAAGTGCACGGAAGACGAAAGAAAACTCTGGGAACACCGACAAGAGGGAAAATGTCACTACATAGGAACAAAAGATCTGAGCTGGGGTCTCGAGAAGGAACAGGTCTACATCTGCTATCCCGATGTCCTTTCTAGGGTAATTCAAGAAGAAGCTCATGATCAATTAAATATTTCATGGGGGGACGCGGAAGAACCTAACGAGAAAAGCCTCATCTTAGAGCAAATCCCGCAGCTTGATTTTGAAATCATGGATCTCTCTGACATTGAAAAAGACCTTATGGGAAAGATCGACCAAGACGCCATAGCGGAAAAAATCAAATCTACAGCTGAGTCATTTAATGCTAGAGATGCCCAAAGACAAACCGAAAACCTACTCAGAGAGGATAAAAAGCGATGCTTCGACTAATCTTCTCCTTATCAATCCTCATCTCTTCATCACCACTATTCCTAAATGCAGGATTCTACGATCGAGCCATGGAAGGGCGTTATTGGTATGACGAGCGCTTGAGAGATGAATCTGAAATCTCAAAGGACAACAAAAACATTAGCGAAGAAAACGCTTTAGAATACCTTCAAGAGCTTAAGCAGAAGTTCGAAACAACGAAAGCCCTTGCTGTTTTGCAACCTAATAGAGAAAATCTCCTCAAATATATGACAATTCAAAATGAACTTGTCATGAATGCTGAAAAGTTTGCAAAAGTATGGCAACAAATTTTACTAGAAAACCCCTTACTCAATGACGAGCTGACGAATCCAACTGCCCAGTATGCAATCCAAGCAACAAAAGCGGCTCAGTCCATGGAAATAGAAGAGCTATTGAATAGTGCTCGAGAAAAACACGTCCTTCTTTTCGTTTATGACTCTTCCAAAAAACTTTCTCAAGCAGCAGGGGAGATGATTCAAGATTTTGCCGCTGACACGCATTGGCAAATCGTTCCTATTACGGTTGATGGAATAGATTTAACCGGGTTTCCAAACTCTAAAATATTAGCCGATCAAGGGCTTTCTCTAGGGCTCAAAGATACCCCTGCTTATATTATTGGTAATCTCGAAGAGGAAACCATTCAGCATGTGGGCTTTGGAGCGATATCGGTCAGCAAACTCAAAAAAAACATCTATACACAGCTCAAGACACAGGAGAACGCGTTATGAAGGCATTATCTCTAGAAAAACAAAAGATATTGCCCAGTAAAGATTATATTTTTCATAAGTCAAAAATATATATTGATATAATGCCCAATATAACATATTTTAGTCATAAAAATAAGTGTTTAGGTGGACCATGGTAGATATTATTGGAAGAGAACAAGAAAAGAAGATTTTGGAAACCTTATTAGCTTCAGAAGAGGCTGAACTATTAGCCCTTTATGGAAGACGACGTATCGGCAAAACATTTCTGGTTCATGAGTTTTTTAAAGACAAAGGAGTCTTTTTTGAACTAACCGGCGTTTTAAATGGGAGGCTATCCGAACAATTGTGGAATTTTTCTCAAGTATTTACAAAAACTTTTCAATTGAAAAAGCGCCTACCTCCTCCTAAAAGATGGCGCGATGCCTTTGAAATCCTTCAAGATCAGGTTGAAAAAATCCCTGAAAACCAAAAAGTGATTCTTTTCTTGGATGAACTCCCTTGGCTAGCAACGCGCCGTTCTGATCTGCTCCGTTTTTTGGAATATTTTTGGAATAAACACTTTTCGAGAAGAAAAAATATCCTATTGATCTTATGTGGCTCTGCAGCCTCTTGGATGATCAATAAAGTGATTTGTAATCGTGGAGGATTGCATGGGAGGCTCACTAGACAAATACATTTGCAGCCTTTTTCTTTGTTTGAAACCGAGCAATATTTGAGTGCAAAAGGAGTTGCGTTCGACAGAAAACAACTTGTCGAAATGTATATGGTAACAGGGGGTGTTGCTAAATACCTCAGTCAAATTGAAAAAGGACTCTCTTCCGCTCAGAATATTGACCGCCTCTGTTTTGCGCCGAATGCCTTTTTAAAAGAAGAGTTTTATCCTCTTTTTTCCTCCCTTTTTGGTGATATTGGAGATCATGTTTCAGTTGTTAAATGTTTAGCCAAATCTCATAAAGGCAAAACGCTGACTCAACTTGCTAAAGAAGCATCTATTACCATTAGTGGCCATCTCTCGCAAACATTAAAAGAATTGGAAGCCTCTGGGTTTATCAAGTGTATTCCTTTTTATGGGAAAAAAAAGCGAGAAGGACTTTATAGGCTCGTCGATGAATATAGTCTCTTTTACCTAAACTGGATGGAAGGCCAAGAAAAACTGCTCCAGTTCCAGCGCTCCCACCAGTTTTTAAGCTGGGCTGGTTATGCCTTTGAAAACATCTGCATTAAACATATAAGGCAGATCATAGAAGGACTAAAAATTTCTGTTGTAGCCAAAAACTTCTCTTATTGGGGAAAACAAGTCGATGAAACAGCAGGGGCTCAAATCGATCTTATTATTGATCGGACAGATCGCACACTTAACCTAATAGAAATTAAATTTTGCGAAGATGAATTCATTATGAAAAAAGAGTATGCAGAGCAGCTCAATCGCAAAAAGAGTTTGTTTTCTCAATCAACAAAAAGTCGAAGAACTTTATTTAACACTCTTATTACCCCGTTTGGAGCAAAGAAAAATCCACCCTATCTTGCTGCAGTTGATCAAGAAGTGACACTCAACGCTTTGTTTATCCCTTTGGAGGACCAATGAAAAAATATAAAGTGATTACACTACTCCTCCTTACTCTCCATCTCACACTACAAGCAGACCTTTTAGATAGATTTCAAATCCTCAGTAAACACAATAGTGCAGAGGCCTTTGCTGATGAAGAACTAGGAGTCAATTTCATTGGAGGGGATGGTCTAGTCCGAGCAGATGTTGTCGATATCAATCCCGTTCATGTAGCACTTCCTAAGTTCAAAGCTGGTTGTGGCGGGATTGATTACAGTATGGGAGCCATCAACATTGCTTCAGGAGAAGATATGTTAAAAGCCCTGAAAGCTATTATTAAAAATGGGGCCGGTTATGCTTTTCAACTCTCCTTAGAAACTGTGAGCCCTTCCATTGCTGAGAATGTTTCAAAAATCCAAGACTATGCAAATGCGCTCAATTCTATCAACATCAATAGCTGTGAAATGGCTCAAAGTCTCGTTAATGCTGCTTGGCCTAGCTCTCAAGCTGCTGATCAATTTATTTGCCAGCAATCAGGAGGGAAAATGTTCCAGGATCATATTGAAAGAAGACACAAATGCCATTCTAATGATGGAAATACCCTAAATAAGTCCCTCAATAGGGAAAAGGAAAAATCTGATCTCCTTGCAGGGGATTACAACATTGCTAAAAGGGTATTTAAAAAGTTAAACTTGAGCACTGAAGAACAAGACTTTTTCTTAAATATCACAGGGAGCGTGACTTCCATTGGTGGTCAAGTAAAAACCTACCCACCCAAAGAAATCAAGACCTGTGATGCTCTTCTCAAAGGAGGCAATCTGCCCGATGCTTATAAGTTTGATGGAGACTATGGCATCAAACAAGAACCCCTTGTTATTGCAAAGGGCAATTCTTGGAGGGAAAAGCGGATCCGAGCGATGTATTCTCTTTTTGAAAAAATCAAGACAGGAAAAAACGGTGATGGCACTTTAAGTGATACCGAGAAAAATCTCCTAAACAGCTCTAAACTTCCCATAGGAACGCTTTTAACTCTCAAAACAAGAAGTGCCAATTATGGAGCGATGCTAGATTTAGAATCTTATGCTGAAATCGATGCTTATGAAACGCTTAGAGAATCTGTCTTTGATGTTTTAAGGGAGGTAAGAGCTCTTGCTGTCATCCTCCTTGATGCCCAAGTATCCGATGAAAAACTCAAGGCTTACATTGCGGCATTAGATGAAGCCCGAGAAAATATTACTTTTGAGTCAGCCAAAATAATGAAAAAGATCTCTGAGATCCAACAAATCGAAAAATGGATCCGAGAAATTGAGCTGCTGGAAAGAACCCCAAAGGATTAAACGATGATTCTCCAAAAGTTTAAGAGATATTTACCTTTACTGGTTTTATTTTTTCTCCTTATAGCAACGAACTCTTTAGAAGCAGCTGTGAGCAAGGGAAACGATACCCTCATTGATGGGAAAGAGTTTATCATTCATAGCTATGGAGGAGGAGCTCTCCTTTCAAGAGTCTTTAATGCGATTTCCATCCTTTTTTATGGGCAATCGGGATGGAATGGAATTTTTATGATCGCAATGGTTATTGGGGGTTTTTCCGCGTGCGTTCTAGCGCTTGTCAAAGGCTCTTGGGAAACCGTCTTAGGAGGGTGGTTTTTTCCGGCACTTTTCATCTGCGGAATTTTGCTTGTGCCTCGAGACACTCTTTATATTAAAGACCATCTTATTGGAAAAACAGGCTCTGAGCATTTTCAAACGGTCTACAAGGTAGACAATGTCCCCTATATCATGAAACTTGTTAGTAGCGTAGCCTCTCAAATTGGGTATCGTTTAAGTATGGGCTTAGAAAAAGTCACCCATGGTGTTAATGATACGAATTATAATTGGACGGGGCACATCTATGCAGGAGACACCTTATTTCAAGCAGGACAAGTGGATATCAACAACCCCTATTTGAAGAAAAACTTACATAACTATGTCTATGACTGCGTTTTCAACGATATCAACATGGAAGATCCTTGGTACACTAAAGAAGACCTTTATAAAGCAGAAAACCTGCTCAAATTTATGGAAGAGGAAGCCGGCGTCTGGCTTTCTACAAAATATACCGATAACGAAGGGCGCACCAAACCTATGAGATGCAAAGCTGCGATTGGTAATATCAAGAAAGAGTTCGATCATATGGAGCTTGCCTTTCAAAAGCCAACGAAACGCTTTCAAGAAAGCATGCGGACACAAGTTTTTGGAGATCTCAATAGTGAAGCCCAGCAATTAATCGATCTTTCTCAGCAGTCTTTAAATGGACAGAAGCAGCTTTTGCAGCAAGCTTTTGTGATGGACTCGGTCCAAAACACCCTCGACCCCCAAAAGTATGCTACCCTCAAAGCTGAGCAGATGCACAAACAATCCCAAGGGATTTTAGGAGCAATGGGTGCAAAATCTATCGTTGCCATGAAGAACTTCTTTGAAGCCGCGATCTATATGGTATTTCCCATTATCCTTATTTTAGCGGTACTCACTTTAGGATTTAAGTCGCTCGTCACTTGGCTCCAATTTCTTTTATGGATCAACATTTGGCCTCCCTTTTTTGTTGTCGTGAATTTCCTTCTCAACACTACGTGGGATTTTAGGATGGATAACCTATTTGGGACTTCCCAGGTGGCCCTCAATGTTTTTACTTCTCATGGTCTAGCGGATCTCTATAGTTCTATGGAATCCATTGCTGCAGGGGCACTATTCACTGTTCCCTTTTTAGCTTACGCCTTTGTAAAAGGAGGAGTCGGTTCCATGATCCACCTCGCGGGGACTCTTAACGCTCCCGCTCAAAGCGCTGCCACCCAAGCGGCCAGTGAACAAGTCTCGGGGAACTATTCCGTTGGGAATATGGCCTATGGGAATCAAAATGTCAGTTCAACAAGTATGTTCCAACAAAATGCTATTCCCCACTTGCAACAAGGCGGCATGAGCTACACCTCTGGAAACAACTCCCTTAAGCTCGACTCGGATGGCAATATCGTGATGAATCGCGCTATGACTAACGTCGGGGCAGATATCAATGCGAGTGAAGTCTATGGGAAAGGGGTGCAAAAGCAGTTTAGTGAAAGTAAGCAACGCCTCGAAAGCGCTCAAGGGAACTTCCAAAGTTCATGGTCTGTTGTTGGGAATACAGGTCGAAACTATATGGATAGTTTAGCAAGTGACCACAGCTTCTCCCACCTCCAAAGTAAGTCAGAGCAAGACGCAGCCACTGAGCTATACAATACAACAGAGCAGCAGATCAGCGACTTTAATGAAAATTGGGGCACAGGAAAAGCAAGTACGATAGAAGCTGCTGCAAGACTCCATGCCGGCTTGGATATCAAAGGTTTTGGTCTAGGGGGCAATGTGAATTGGGGAACATCTACCAAAAATGACACCTCTGAGCAAGTAGCTGCAAGAGATAGTGAACTGAAAGCGATCCATGACAATTTACAAAACCTCAGACAATACACGCAGCAAGATTCCAATAGTGAAAACCTCACCAATGCGCAAAGAGCTTCAATAGATCATGGAGAAGTGCTCTCAAATGCAGACAGCTACACAAAGCAGTACCAACAAGCTCAAAGTAACCATGAGTCTTGGTCAAAAATACATGATGACTATCAAAAATCGGATGTATCTTCAAAGCAATCTCTTAATAATGAATTTGGGCAGTATTTACTTAAAGAGCACGACAACATGCATGGAGTCAATCGCGTCTATAATGACCCAAAACGCTTTGCGGAAGATATCAAAGGTTTTACAGAGGAAAAGCAAAAAGCAATACTAGGAGATAATTTTGAAAAGGTTCAAGAGAGAATTGATGAATTAAAAGTTGGCAGTGAAGTTGTTTCACCTCAAGTTGCGAAAGCAATAAGTTCAGAAAATTCTAGCGCTTCTCGGGTACAGGGAAAGGTCAAGCAAGCAATAGCGAACAGGCCGGATTTTGACACTAAGAGAGATAGATTAAACTCTGAATACGAAGCTAAAGATAAAACAAAAGACAAAGATTTTGAAAATAACATAAATGCTGAAGAGGGGATTAATTATTACAAACAAGAGCTTGATAAAACAAAGGTTTCTAATGAACGGAAGGAATCCGTCAAGAAACAAGCACAAGAAAATGTAGCAAAAACCGTAGGTAAGAAGCTTGGTAAAGAAGTTGAGAAAATTTTTGCAAAAAATAAACAAACTCAAAACAAAAATCCATTTGATTTGGATTGATGTCAAAGGGAGGTGTTTTGGATCTAGATAAGCTTATTGAAAAACTCAAACGCAACTGGAAACGCATCCTGATTATTGGGGTATCTGCATATGTGGGCTTTACAATTCTCAGCATGGCGATAGGGGTCGTTTTCTTCACAAAGATAAAAAGACAAGTAGAGCATGAAAAAGAGGATATCGGACAAGAATTTCAAAACCGCAAAGAAGACTTCCATGAAAGGTTTAATAAGAATTGGAACGAAAAATTGAATAAGCTGGCAAAGAGCTTTGCTGAATCAGAAAAGCGTGCTAATCAATCTGGCTTAGATGGTCTAAAAAATGTTCAAAAAAGCATCAAAGAAGATCTAAATGGCAAATCGACCAAAACCTCTGAAACAAAAAAAATTAGACTTCAAAAAGACTTATTCCAATTATCCAAAGAGATTGTCATAGCTGAAACCGCTTTCAAGAAAAAATGGTTTTCTCAGATAGAGAACGAAACCAATGAACAATATGAGCGTCGTCGAGATGAAGGAGCAATTGATTGGAGAAAGCAAAACATTAAAAGATGTGAACGCCAAATGGAGGATATTAATGATGAAATGCAGTTAGAAGAAGATAAATTAAATCTAGAGAAACATCGGAAAGATCTTCAATATCTTCAAAATAGTTTCCAAGAAAAATATGGGGAGCCTTATGAAGACATTGAATTCCAAAAGCTTTGTGCTGTTTTGAAAGAACAAGCGCAAAAAGAAGTTCAAGATTTCCTAGACGACATAGCGGCCAAAGAATCCGAAAAAGAGCGTAATGAAGAGCTTGTTTATTTAACGAAGACGCGTAATGAAGTTGTCCGTGAAGAAAAAGATGCCCAAAGAGAAAGAGAGAACACCTATCCAAGACTATGGCATCTTCAGAAAGTGCTTGTTAAGTATGGTAAATATAATGATTTGAAAGCTAAATTTGAAAAAAAATGGGGCATGGCAGCTGACGAACCACTAGAAAAGCTCAAAGCAGATTGGAAGGATGGTTTGAGCTTTAATAGTGTGAATTGGGAAAATGGTTCTGGTGACTATCTTCAAAAAGCGACCGATTTAAAGGAGCTTCTTCCAGAAATGGAAAGAGCTCTTAATTTGAACTCCATCGTGGAGATGAGACAAAGGCTTTCAAAAAAAGAGGGGAACTTCAAAAAGTGGAAGGAGAGAGGGCGTAAAGATTCATGGATGGATGAAACAGAAGCAAGGCTTGAAAAACTTCAATTTCGCCCGTCTATTGCAGCTTTGGAAGCCGCCTACAAAAAGAAATGGAGCCCTCGCAAAGCAAATGAAACGGAAGAAGAGTATCAAAGAAGAGTCGATGAAGGAGAAATACAATTTTTTACTACTCTTGTTGAGAGAGAAAAGATCGACAGAACTACAGAGAGACTTGGACAGAACTATAACCTTCCTATATACAATAGCCAATTAGAAAAATTGAAAGAGGAGTTTCTTGAGAAATATGGAGAAGAATGTCCAAAGTTGGAGATTGGGGTCAATAAGGAATAAGAAACAAAAGGAAATAGTAATGTCTGAAAACGAACCAAAAAAAATTCAGCAAAAGGAAACTCTCCTTAAAGAAAACGTCGAAAAAGGCTCAAAGCTAAAAAAATGGCTGAATATCTACATTGAGAACACTATTGCTGGTTATGAGTCTTACAAAAAAATGAAATTATGGAAGAAGCTCCTTTTTTGGGGTTGTTTTTTTGTTAGCGTGATTATATTCGCTAAAATTATTGATGATCCTGAAGATTTTGAGGAATTCGAAGCAAGAATTCAAGCGCATGAGGGTGCTTGGAAAGATGAACATCCTGAACTTCGGATAGAAAAATGAATGCTAAAAAGAGTGTAAGTAAAAATCTATTCGATTTGGAATAGGAGAAAGAATGTTCAAAAATTTGACTATGGGTGGGCAGACCACAGCTCATAGCGTACGTATGCTACGCCAAGTTTTTAAAATTGGTGTGATCATTGCATTTCTCGCTTTTATTGGATACATTGTATACCAAATGTACACGATCGATCATTGGTATTATAGATCGATCCCAAACCTATTTAAGGCAATTTTCAGGTGGGATACGAATGCAGTAGAAAAATGGGATGAAGAGGTTATTGCGCTTTTTAACTACGCGGGAAAACAAATCAAACCAGCATTGAAATTTGCTGGTAGCGTGTTTTTAGGGTATTTCCTCTTTGCTTCCTTGAAAGGAAGATTTACCAAAAGAAAAAAGAAAATCGAAACTAAATCTCCTATCAGAAGCCCCTTCTTCAAAAACCCTTTCCACCAAGGCTATTACCTAGGGAAAGCCTCCCTGCCCAAAAAATCTGAGAATACCCATATTCTTGTGACTGGAGGGACAGGTTCTGGAAAGACCAATGCCTTCCACCATATCTTGGGACAAATCCAAAAGAAAAAACAGAAAGCCGTCATCCTAGATACAACTGGTATCTTTGTAGATAGATACTATTCAGAAAAAAGGGGGGATATCATTCTCAATCCGTTTGATGCTAAAGGGCGCAGTAAGCATTGGACCCCATGGCTTGATGCAAAAAATGATATTGATCGGGAAGCTCTAGCCAAATCCTTCATCCCAACCAAAGGAAAAGATCACGATGCATTCTGGAAAGAAGCAGCTGCAACAGTATTTTCATCTCTGCTAGAAGTCTATGAAGAGCCAGATGACGATGATGACAAGTCTATCCCTTTAGAAGCCCTTACAGAAATGCTTTTAGCGAGACCTATTGATGAACTCATTGCCAAGCTCGAAGGAACCTCTGCAATGGCGCACATCTCAAGAGAAGGAGACAAGACAACCGCTAGCATCAGATCTACAGCCGCGAGTTATTTAAATTGCTTAAAATATCTGCAAACTCCAGAGCCAGGACGTGAATTTTCCATTGCAGAATGGCTTGAAGAGGAGAATGATTCATGGCTATTTTTAGCGTGTGATACCAAAAGCCGTGATACAATGAGACCCCTTCTTTCAGCGTGGTACTCTACCGCAATGCGTGCCTTGATGGCTCTCCCTCCTAGCAATGATCGACATATATGGTTCGTCAACGATGAACTTCCCTCAATGGATCAAATCAACGGCCTGAACACGTGCCTCACCGAAGGAAGGAAGTATGGAGCCTGCGCACTCCTCGCTACGCAATCACCCTCACAGCTCATAGATATTTATGGACATCAGCAGGCTCAAACAATCACATCAAACTGCATGACCAAGATTATTTTTAGAGAAACAGAACCCCAAAATGCTGAGCAGCTATCGAAGCTATTCGGCAACCTCGAGATTGAAGAAACGCGGGAAGGCCTGTCTTACGGTGCCAATGATATGCGCGATGGTGTAACACAGTCTAAGCAGAGACGACAACAAGCGAGGGTGACGGTGACAGACATACAAAACCTCAAAGTAAATAGTTGCTATCTAAGGGATACAAGGGGTAAAATCAAGCACTTAAAGCTAAGGATTGCTAAACCAAATGCTAACTCCAAAAATCAGAAAGAAGCAGCTACACACGTTTCAGAAAAGAATAATTCCTCAAAACCTAACCCCTAAGACTCTTCTAGAGGAACTGCAGATCATTGAGCACTGACACCATTAGATATCACAAATCTCTGGACCGATTGAAAATAAGGGCTTGATTAAAAATTTCGGCACTGTATATCCTAGTTGTAAAAACCAATGAAAAATATGACAATAGAATCTTTTGAAATAGTAACTGTCATAGAAGCAGCAAAAATGCTTGGTGTTTCCACGCAAGCTATCTATGTTGCTATTTATAAAGGGCTTCTTTTTAGTGAAAGATGCACCAAAAATAGAAAGGTTATGATCAAAGTTGTCGACCTGGAAGCTTATAAAAAAAGCAGATGGTTGCGAGACAACTTAAAGAACGATGGAGAGCTCGTCTTTGATCAATCCAAAGGAATTTATTCTGTTACGAAAACCGCTGATTTTCTTGGAATATCTGAGTCAAGAATATATCGTGAAGTTAATTCTGGGGTTTTAAAGGCTCATAAGAAAGGTGGATTCTGGGTAATTCATATCGATGATATCCAAAATTATCAGGAAAAATACCTAACAAGGATAGAAAAAGAGGCGATTTAGTTTTTATACTGATTGGTCAATAAGAAATGATTGATCTAATGCGTAGAAACGTCTGTCAGGTGAAGCTTTGACTATTTTTTCCGAAATTTTCTGCATCTTCGGAACGCTCAGGTGTGGTTGCATAAATTAGTGTCTTTTTTCTTTACACAACTCCTTAATCTTTTAAAACTTATTTTAAGCGCTTTTGAGAAGGTTTTTCTTTTCTTAATAGGATTACATTACTCACATCCAGATATCGCATTCTAGCGCCATTTAAAAAAGAGAAATTTTCGCACTTTTCTAAATTTTTCCGATTCATTGCGATCCCTTGAGATTTTTTACTTCTTCTTTGGTCAGCCCTGTATCTTCAACAATCTCTTCAATAGGACGTTTACGTTTTAACATTCTGCGAGCAATTTCTATAGATTTACTTTTTTTCCCTTCCTCACGTCCCTCTTCACGTCCTTTCTCTTCGTATTTCTTCAAAGTATTTGCTTCGATTCTCAGCCACTTGAGCTTCCCTTCATAGATCTCACGCTCTTCTTCGGAGAAATTCATCACATTGAGCACATTAATTGCTTTTTGGACAGGAGCATCATCCAAGGATGGTGGTAATTTAGCTTTGCTAATCAAGTCGCGTCTTAGAAGAAACGTAGACCAAAGGTCTAAGGCGTTTTGAATTTTGGATCCAATATCCTCAAATTCTTTCCCTAGGCTGTCGTTGAATTTCTTCAGTTCTATGGTATGAAGCTCCAGCTCTTTGAAATAGTGGATCCCCGTTTCCTTTTCTGTGATATGGAAAGCGTTGTGATACTTTTCAGAGTCTAAGATGGAGGTGAAGTTCAAGATATGGATTCCGATGACTTTTTCGAGGGTGCCATAGTCATCTCTTTCTTTAAGCTGCTCTGCATAGAGCTTTGCCCAATAATATAGAGCTCTTTTGTCGTAATCGGCTTCATCTGTAATTTGGATTTCAATGTTAAACTTTTTGCCGTGATCTCCCTCAGCTTTGATATCTAAGATGGAGAGTTTGTCACTTTTAAAATTTTTTTGATTGTAGGGATTGAGTAGAATCACATCGACAACCTGATCTTCTTCTCCTACAATAGAATTGATCAGAGAGATGAGAAGATCTTTGTTGTCTTCTGTGCCAAATATTTTTTTGAACGCGATATCAATCCGCGGATTAATTTTTTCCGTCATTAGATACTACTCCATATCATCTGCACCTATTCTACTCTTCACAGAGAAACCATTCAATGACTTTTTCCCTAAGCGATTTTAGTAGTCAAAATCCTTCCACGTCAGGAAATTGTCTCTTGTGGATCTCACAAGCTCCAGCTCTCCTGTGTATTCGTAGTCTTTTTTCTCATGGTCCAAGACTTTGGTTTTCAAACCGTCCATTGCATCGACTTTGTTTAAGTTTTCCTCGTCACTATCCATAGATTCCCTATTCTATTTGACACATACAGTATAGGATGGAGAATGTTCTCTGTCACTCAAAAACTACCGATCCATTCCCTCTAGAACCGCATAATCCTCTAGAGGAACGATGGCAACCTCTGCACCATTGAAATTATAGAGAATCCGCTCTCCTCCAAAGGCTACTCGATTGAACATCTCTTGTTCATCTTCTACTGATTGTAAGACGATTTCTTCATCTTCAGACCTTGCGTTAACATCCCATCCCACTGGGTATTGCAATTCTTCAATTGTTTCCATATTTTTCTCCTTTGTAAAATTGTTTTTTTGGTGCATCAAAGACTCAGCTCAAATCCTCTTTGCTGTTGTTGTTCTTCTTGTTCAATGCCAAGTTGAACATCTAGTAGTTTTTCCTGTTTTTCTAGCTCTGTCCAACAGCCCATGACTTCTTGCGACTGCATGTCTTTCAAAGCTTCAGACGAAAGAAAGTCATGATCGGTTTCTCTTACATGCATGTTTTCATAGGTAGCTAATTGCTCCAATATGTCCAGGCGCTCTAACTCACCTCCCCACACCAGTACTTTCCGATCTTCTAATATGGAGAGATCAACGTTGTTTTCTATGTCCTTTTCAAAATGGACCGAGTCCTTTACTGATAGATCATTTTCATGAGAGCCGCTGCTTTCAATGGGAGCGCTCTCGATAGAAACAAATACGTAGCCTTCTTGCTCATTGAGTCTAGAGGCTGCATCTGCCTCTAATTGAGATTGACACAGGACAACTACTGAGCGTTCATTTTCTGGGGTAAAGAGGCTTTCGATATTTTGAATGGGCTCCATCCCTGAAGATTGGCAATGATCTCGATAGACTGCGAGTTTCTCAAGCTGCATCTGTTGCCTTTGCAGAGTCGCTTCTTCAACCCTTTGCAGCTCAGCTTGCCTCTCTAGGTCTTGTTCTATCGGTTTCATCGCTTTTTTTTCAATAGCATGGATTTGAACCTCAGGAAGTTTTGATACACCATATGGAGAAGGATCAGACTTTTCTGTTGAATGGTTTTGATAGAAATCATGAGAGTCTCGTTTGTCGACTTTGTTTTCTCTATGATGGTCTACCATCTCTTGAATACCAGCTTTGAACTCACGCCCATAGGCTTTGATCTTCTTCCATCTCGACAAAGAGCTTTTGTCTTGCCAAATCGTTCTATCAAATAGATCGCGCTCATGCTGTTTTTTCAGATCATATTCATTGTGAAAATAGAGTGTGGATTCTTTTGAAGCGTCTTTCGAGCACTGCTCTTGAAAGGATTTGAAGCTGCTGCACTCCTCTTTGTCAATGTAGACATTCACATTTTCTTTATGCCGAGACATGGCTACATAGGAGGTTTGTTTCCCATTGAGAGAGTTATGGAGGACGTAGGTGTCTTCTACTGTTTTTCCTTGTGATCGGAAAGTTGTTGTTGCATATCCCAACTGCCAAGAGCCGTATTCTTTGGGATCAAACGATACGATTTTAGTGTGTTTATCGCTTTCTTTGTCTTGCTGATCAATCTTCACAACAAAGCGGTCTTCTTCTGCTTTAACAAGCTCCCCTTTAAGTCCATTCGTTACTCCTATTTGGGGATCATTCTTTCTGAATTCAATCAAATCTCCCTCAGAAACGCGCACACAGCCAAACATCGTACTACACTCAAATTCTTGCTGCTTTAGCTCGCCCTTAACCATACGGACGTCATGGGCTGCTTGATTGAGCACATGGACTTCTCGATTAGTGGTTCCTAGTATCAGCGATTTATCTAGGGTTTTTTCTTTGTCTATATAGTGATTGAAAGACCAATCTACTATGAGCTTTTCCATTGCTGTAGACTTGTCTCTTTCGAAGTTCAAACATTTTTCCTTTCTGAGTGCAACCGCAGCTTCTTCAATATTTCCTTCTGCAAAACTTTGAGCCATTGATCGTTGCTCCTGAGAGTTTTGCCGTTGAATATGATAAAGTTTAGAAGCATTATGTTTTTCCGCTAGAAACTTAAACATCCCTCCCCTATCAACGGAGGGCATTTGGGAAGAGTCTCCAGAAAGGATGAGTTTAGCTTTGTGGGCGTGAGCGACGCGACAGAGTTCGTTGAGCGCTTGATTCCCGAGTTTTCCAGCTTCATCGACGATCCATAGTTCTTTGGACTTGATCTCTCTGTGGCCGTGCTCTTGAGCGTATAGAAATCTAGGGACATTCTCAGCATTGAACCCTTTTTCTTTGAGAAGGTTAGCAGTTGCGTTATCGGGACCGAACCCTCGCACTGTGAATCCTTTAGCTTGGTAGGCCTGTTTTAAAGCTTCTAAAACATAACTTTTACCAGTCCCTGCATACCCTTCCAATACATATAGACCTTCTCTGCCAGAAAGTGTTTTAAAAGCTTGTAATTGCTCAGGACTCAAACTATTGGAAAACTGCTCTAGGTGCTTTTCTTTTAGCTTAATATGTTCGATATCTTTGATTTTATCGCAACGACGAACGATCTGTTTTTCTTCCTTGATGACTTCAAGGGTGGTGAATTTGCCATTGTCTTTATAGACTGGCACCCTTTGATTCTTATTCCAAGATCTCAGCTTCACGATATCTGTTTGTTTCCAGAAGAGATCTCTAACCTCTTCGAGCTTCTCAGGAGGAGTGTGTTTTGCCATGAAACGCTCTACATCTTGGACCTGCCATATTGCCATACTGCCAGAGATTGCTTTTAATATTTTCGCTGGGTCACTCGCATCGATGGCGTTTTGCTTTTGAATTTCCTCATGCCGCTCTAACATATCTAGGCAATTCCCTCGAAGTCTTACAGCTCCTAGGTGTTCTTGAGGATTCAGCGACTTGGGATCTACTCTTAGATCTAGACCGAGCTCTTTAAAATAGTCGTTTTGCATCTTTGTCCATACTTCTCCCCAACGGGTATTAGAGATCTCTTTTTGCAGGGATCGGTCTTTGAGATGGTTTAGCTCTTGCCCATCTTGAGAAAATGTTCGAGTAGGAATCAATAGATGGGCGTGCCAGTTATGGTCTTCCTTACCGTCTGGTCTGTGAATAGCGTAATGGGCAGCTAGGCCTTTATCTACGAACTGCTGAGCGAATCTCTCAGTTAACTCGATACGGTCTTCCTCCGTGATTACTTTATCATCAGGAAGGGCGATAACGAGTTCCATCCCTACTTGTGAATTGTGTTGCTTCTCGATTTGCTCGGCAGCATTCCAAAGTATTTCAGGATTTAAAAACTTTTCATCCACACCATCAGGAAGCATGATTCTATTAGCTATAGGAGCCTCCCTACTTGAATAATCATATATCTTTCTATCTTGGAATTTAGTTCCTTTAAACTCTAATTGAGAGCGATCAATATAGGCAGATTTGTGACAGATATTCTGCCCTTTAGAGCGTTGTACAAATTCATTTCTTGCTTGTCCTATAGCCATTTTTGCTTTTATTATTCTAAAATCTTTATCTAACGTTATCAAAACAGACTTTTTATTTTTTTGCAAGTATTAATGAAAGCAAGCACCAGTATGGTGCATATTGCGTATATCTGAAATCTAGCGATTATCATCTATAACGCTCTAATCTTATTCAGCAGGTTCTTAAAATTATTCCCGTAAGGATAAAGTCCTTTGCAATAAAGAATATTTTGGTTTAATATGTGTTAAATAGTAGGTTTTTATGAAATTTAAAGATGAAATCTCAAGTAAAAAAGTAATCGAGTTTCTTCAAAGAAAAAGAAGGTATGGGAGGTCATTAACAGGGGAGGAGCTTGCTAAATTCCTGGAAAGATCCCTCCTACAGGAAACAGAAAACATGTCCTCGGAGGCTCTGCAGAGCACCTCGGCATTTAGGACTTCTCTTGAAGGGGATATGTTTTGAATATTTCTAATGATGCAAAAAACTAAAGGAGCAACAAATGAATGATCTTGAGAAAAAGAAAGAAGCCCTTAAGCTAAAAAAGTCTCGGATTGAACATCAGGAAAGGCTCTTAAAGCTCAAAGAAAGAAAAAAGCGCACCCGTGTTCTTATTGAGATTGGAGGAACGGCTGCAAAAGCCAAAATTGATCATCTCAATACAAATACTCTTTTAGGAGCTTTCCTTGAAATCAAGGAAAAGGAGAAAGAGGAAGGGGTAATCAAGCGATGGACTAAGAAAGGCGCAGAAACCTTTGATTTGGATAGGGAGAAAAATGGGGGAGCTGTCATTTTGACTTTTGAGAGTGAGCCTGATAAGAAGGTCAAGATTAAGGTTAGAGAAGCAGGGTTAAGGTGGAATCGCTTTAGGAAAGAGTGGCAAGGGTATGCGATAAAATCAGAGCTGGAAAAGCTTCTTGAGGGGACTGAACATCAAATTCAAACCATTAGTGAGTCTAATGGAAATGACTAAACGGGTCTTTTTTAATCGATGTTTTCTTGGATGTCTGGTAGTAGGGTGCTTGGCGTTAACAACTTCTCTTTTGGCTGTCCATGTATTTCATCTTAAACCCTGTACGATGTGTAAGCTCCAAAGGATCCCCTTTGCTTTGCTTATCTTGAATGCTTCCTTTGGCCTTGCGACTTCTTATAAAATGAGTTTTTTTAGAGTCATCCAAGGTTGTTTTATCATAGGCGCTCTTCTAGGGATCACTCACTTTCTAATTCAAATGGGAGCCCTGCCTGATCCTTGTGTATCACTAAAAGGATTGGCTTCTGCTCAAGAATTCTCCCAGATGCTTAAGACTTCTAAATGCTCCGATGTTGCTTGGTCTTTTCTAGGGGTGCCAATTTCACTGATTAACTTTGCTGGATGTTCCCTAGTTTTTTGGCTTACGTTAAAAAAATTTAGAGAGCTGGATTAAAATAAAGGGAAGGGACAAAAATGACAAATTCAAAACAATTTTAACCTCACGATAGGAAGTTTTATGCGACACGTGGGTCATGTAAAGATAGATGTCACTCATTTCTATCCTGAAGAATTTAGGAGAAAGATCGATGCAGAAAAGTATGCTGCTAAGGGGACCTGTGAAGTGAGCCTTGAGCTTGATACTGTTGAAATCAAAGTTAAAAATATCACGTACCGGATCGACCATGAGGGGAAGGTGATGCTTAAGCCGCCTTTTAGGATCCACTCGAACAAAAAGGCGGGGATCAAACCTAAGCTCGTTCCTTCGATTGTTTTTAAAGATCCTTTGATCTGGAGTCAAGTTGAGAAAAAGATCAAAATAGAGCTTTTTAAAATGAAAGAAACCCATGCATCAGCACCCAACAGGCAATTAGACTTTTGGGAGGAGGCTTTTGATGGGAGTCTCTAGGGTTATTTTGATTTACCACAGTATTCACACCTTTTCTCACTATCAGAATTTCCATGTCGACATTGAGAACAAATCCATTCCAAAATAGGGGCTTCTAGGCTATTGTTTTTGAAGATCAAACTATAATCTGCGAACAAGGCGCTGCTAAAAGAGATAGTAAGGATAAATAGAAGAAAGTTTTTCTTTTTCATACAGATAACCGCTAACAAAAGTTTTTTAATCAATTTTTATCTATATGTTTTAAAAAGATAATCCGTCAACCATTTTCGTAGCATGAGATCGGACCATTGGACTTCACCCACTAGATCACCCTAAGTAAGCATTTGTAATTGGGATTAGCTGCGGTCAAAAGTTTCTCGTATTGTTCTAGCGATATTCTGATTTTTCCTTTTTCATATTGTGCATAGGAATTAGGAAATTTTGAACCAAGGCGTTTAGCTGTCTCTCTGATGGTTGATTGGCTTTTTTCTCTTTGCCTTATCAGAGAAAGAGCTAATAAAAGCCTTCTCTTTGAAGAGCTAACACCAATCACCCCTTTTTTATAGAGGTTTACACAGATATCAAAATCTTTGACTTCTTTTTTTATGAAATAATAATCAGCTAATTCTATAATGAGTTCTTCAAGCATTTTTAAAGCTTCTTCTTTGGTTTCTCCTTGAGTCATAAGATCTAAGGAAGGAACTTCAACAAGCCAAAAAGTTGTGCTTTTCCAGACTTTTCCTTCAAATTCCATATGTTACCTCTACTCCTCTCTTGGGTTGTTTTCAGCCTTTTTCAAAATTTTTCTAGAAATCATCTCATTTATTTCAGGATGCCTAGGAACTGGTTCTGCAACCTTACCATTTGTCCATATATCATGATTGCTCCCATGCCGGTCAAGCCACCATCCATATTTTTTCAATTGCTTTTCGAGAGCTTTCTTTTTCATAGTTCTATTGTACATAGATATATGTACATTTTCAATGGTTTTTTAAATGGTGACATAAGTATTTGATTTTCTTTAACTTAAAAATTACAGCTTCGTTTTGGACATAACTTTCCTATACGAGAATAGAAGACAGGTATTTGAATTCTGTCTTCTATTCAACTAATAAAACGGACTGTTTAGATTAGAGCCCTATAGATGCAATAGATTGCTTTATGGGATCTATCAAGCGATCCTGGAATTGACTAAAGGGAATTTCTCTAGGATCCTCTAGGCGCAAGTTTATAGGACTCCTTGCTTCATAAGTCTTTTGATTCATCTCAATCCTTGGGTAAATCCTTAAATCTAGAACTCCTGAGAGGGTTTCTTTAGCAGGGTTCCAGTCCAACTGCCAAAAAGTAGAAGATCCTATTTGTAAAACAAGGTCTATTTCATTGAAAAGAAAAAGTCTTTTAAGCTCTTCAAATGTTCTTACTTGAGAAATTTGTCTTTGAATTTGCTGCATAGCAGCGTATGATTTGTTTAGCATGACCTGACTCCTCAGTAGTTAGGTTGTGTTAGCCCTCTTTGCGGCCTGAACACCGCTTAGGGGGCGCTTATTTTGTTGTTAAAACAAGCAATCTTGATTGTAGTATTTCTTTGAGCCTTTGTCCAACAAAATGTGGGTGGTGGGAGAGAATCCTTTCGCATTTTCAGAAGATAATCAAGAAAAATCGCCATACTTCATTTCGAAAACCTCTTGAAAACCTAGATAATTTTTGCAGTATAGTTTTGTTGGAATGTATTTTTCTACTAGGGTTTGATAATCATCTAGATATGCTTCAAACTTTAACAATTTTAAGGATTTTACGAGGGATGATAATTGCTTGCTTAGATCTTCTTCAGTTTTTAGACACCACTTTAAATCTTCTTGAGAAAATCCTCCACAACTTAAGACCTCATCTTATGCAAATCTTTAAAATTATTCTTTACAGATATACGTTTTTGTATATAAACTTCACTCTTCAAGAAAACTGTGACAGCTGGAGAGTAAGAGGCCCTTTATGAGGTTTTTTTCTAGAAAGAATATCGAAGATAGATTACTAGTTATTAGTAGGCGTGGCATTCATATACGTCCAGCAATATCTATCTATTTACTTGCAATCGAATACCAGGAAACAAAGCTGTATTTTTCACTTAGAAATAGGATAGCTAGTGGATCAAATATTAATGAGCTGCTTGCCTTGAAAGCTAGCTACCAAGACGAAGTGAAAATCAACATCGATGGTCCTCAAGCAAAGAAGATTCGGAGAAAGTTGAAGCGTCTATTCGCCGACTTTGATAGATACAGAGTAGGTGATTATGAGTACATAAAAAAACGCCCTAAAAATTCTAATCCTAGCTTGTGCTTGGTAAAATCATAGTTTTTTTAAGTAAAGAAGAATTAAAAATAAGTTGGATTCTGCTTTTACTCGATTTTTATTGACGATTTTTTGAAAGTTTTGTATTGAATTGTATAAATTATGAAAGAATACTTATTTAGAAATAAATTAACTGTCAAAGAGTTCGCTTTTCGATTGAAAATTTCAGCTTCTTACCTATACCAATTAATTAGTGGTGATAGAAAACCTTCCTTAAAATTAGCTCAAAAAATCGAGGAGTATACTCAAGGAGCAATTGATGTAAACCAATTACTCGGTGTTGATTTCGGAGAAAAATCCTATGATATTGTGGAATGACGCTCAATCGAACCAAAAAATACTAAAAGAATCGTAAGTTATTTATAATCAACAATTCTAGTAGTATTTCCTTTAAAGCCAGAAATAGCCTTTATATTTATGGTAAGAGATCATTGAATCAAAAAACATAAATTGACATAAAATCAAGCAGCAAAAAATGAGAATTGATAAGATTTTCCTGGCTTTTCAAGTCACTTATTTACGCAGAAACCTTACTCATTATTCTTACCCCTTTTTTATCAACTTCATCTTTTTCCCTATTAACTCCGACTTCATCCATATTCACTCCTTTGCTGAAATCTAGCCATTCTATCTTATAAAAACTCCCCTATTTTTAAAAAGTATTTTTCTTTAGTAGTGATTTTATTTTTTATCATTTTTATCGTAAATCCCTCTATAACTATTCATAAAACTATAACATCCAATATTTAAAACACCTCCTGATTAAAAATATGTTTAATAGCACATAAATACCCTTTTGTGTATATTTTTCTATAAATATGAAAAAATCGAAATTTTTGGAAAAAAGCTTGGTTTTTTGTAGGAATTGTATTTTATGAAGAAAATTTTTGAACCATTTCAAAAAGCTAAAAAATTAAAAGTCAGAAAAATTGAGAAACAAAAAATGTCTTTAGTCCCTAAAAATACAAATATAGATGAAAAAATTTCTTATCATGCAACGCAGCATCTAAAAAAAGAGACGATGTGGGAGATTTTGCAGAAAATTGCTCTATCTCAGGCCGTGGAGCTTTTTTTAAAGACACTGAGTGAAGGAACCGCCGAAACATATGGATTTGCTTTTAAAAAGTTTTTTGAGTTGCAACTCCTCGATCCCAAAATGATGTTGGGAAGTTTTGCGATAATAAATCTGGAATCAAAATTAGATCAGATCAAGGAAGGGATCAAAGGGAAAGAGGCGACTAAGCAGGTAAGGGCAGCAGCATTTGTGAGCTTTACAGGGTTCTTGCAAAGAAAAACGGAAGGTCTGACTAAAAAAGCGGTGCCCAATAAGGAAAAAGGGAGGAAAACTTTTCAAAAGATACGCGAAAAGACTGCTGGCGATGTTTTATCATTGGAAGAAGTAGAAAGATTTTTAACAGCCCTTAAAAGGGTGAGCTTAAGGAATTATCTGATTGGAGCGTTGCAACTGCAGGGAGCAAAGAGGATTTCTGAGGTTTTGGAAGCCCGGATAGAGGATGTTGACTGGGAGGCTGATGCCATCCGTTTTACTCAAAAAAAATCAGATGTTCTTGAAAAGAGAACGCAGGCATTTCTCCCCGGACATCTTATGAGAAGTTTAAGAGAGTATTTAGGAGAGCGTGATGCTGGACTTATTTTTATTACGCGCTCAGGGAGAGGATTGTCGAGATTTGATGTGAGGCATTTTTATCAGTCTGCTTATAAGAGGGCGGGGATCAACAAAAAAGGACTGACTCACATCTTAAGAGCAACTACGATTACGGAGCTCTCTAGGAAAGGTTTTCATCCAGAGGAAATCATGACTCTATCAGGCCACTCTAGTATGCAAATGGTTAGCTATTATGACCGTTCTTCTGAAGAAAGAAACCCTTCTAGGAGGTTTTCGATGGTTTAACAAATAAAAAATATAATATTTCAAATGTTTTATTAATTTATAAAATTAAACTAATTACTTTTTCAATATTTGACTTATTTAAAACGTAAAATGCATTACCATACCATTTCCTATACCAATACCTAAAGCCAGTGAATCCCAGAGGCGAAAGCACATCTTCCACTTAAACGGTAATTAAGGAATCAAAT
>JBFWYS010000001.1:0-61911 GCA_050186175.1 Pseudobdellovibrionaceae bacterium | reverse complement strand
AATGATTTCATTCTCTTCCATTTTTGTGGTCCTTTTCGTTTTTTTTGTGGTTGAAAACAAAAAATTTAAACCAAAAGGACCTCATTTTCAAGTAGTTATTTCATTCCTTATATGCAACTGGCGTTAAAACAACATAATCAGGAAGAGCTTGAAGATAGAAGTGATGAAGAATAATAACTTTTGGCTCTCTTAGCTTTATAGGAATTAGTTCTTACAAAAGCTATCGAGCTTTTTCTTTGGAATGGATTGATTTTGCATATGAAAGCCACTGCTTGTAAATAAGATATGTTAATATTATAGGTAGGGCAATCGGAATTCTGACATGCGTGATTCCTAAATTGTTTAAGAGGCTATAGACTAAAATCGATAGGGGAGTTGCTACGCAGTAAGAAAGACCCGCAGAAAAACCAGGCCTCCTCAAAGGGGCGGTTTTGAAGGGTTTGATGTCTTTAGTGAAAATATCTTTTATAGAAACCATATCAACTCGGGAAAATAGCAGCTTTGATGGATCTCATCAGTTTCACATTTAATAGGACCGTGACTATTGGCGAAATCATGATTACGGCTACTGACATCCATTTAGCAATAGGAGAAACTAATAAAGCTGCGGCAATTCCGGTCAAAATTGAGATGATTGTGAAAGGAAAAAGCCTTTCGAACAAAGCCCCTTTATATCTTAAGTTTTTAAGTTCTTTGGATCGAGAAAAAGGCTTGAAATCAATAGCTTGAGAGCACTTTTCTTCGAGCTTTTCTCCTTCACGTTCTGTATGCGAAACTTCCCGATCGTAGTCATAGAGGAGTCTCATATTTAAAAAGTAGTTGAAGAGACAACCAAATCCAATACAGACAACGCCGAATAGATAAAATGGAGAGAATGTTTTTCCATTGAGAATCCAGAAAAGAAAGCTAAGTCCCAGGAAAAATCCTAGGTATTTGATAGGGAAGATTTCTTTTTTTGTCCGCAACTTTTCAAAATGCATATAATTCTTGAATAATGAGTTGTGGAGAGTAGCAGCCTCTGAGGAGGAAAGGTTGGAATATCTGTTTTCAAAAATATCAATTCTCATAATGCTCTTGCTCTTTTTCCTGATTGTATTTCATTGAAATTGCTTAGTCAAATTATTTGAAAGATTCTCAAGATTGTTCTGAAGCCCATCAGCTGGCTCCCAAGGTAAAAAGCAGCGACGACTTGTTCTTTATATAAAAGATAATTTAGCATGTTTCTCTTTAGATTTTATGAGGAGAAGCTTTCAAGTGCTAAAATTTGTCTCTAGATTTGCCTTTTTCTTCTTTTTGATCTCTTTGTCCCAAGCGTTTTCTGCTGAAGAGATTTTTGTTGAACCACGAATCAATTCTCCAGACAGCTTGTATGATCAAACAGTGAGTTTAGTCGAAGGGTCTTATTCTGAAGTTTCTACGGACTTAGTATTACCAGGAACAGTTCCTCTTCGATTGGTTCGTTATTATTGCAGCCATGATGCGAAAGAGCATGCTTTTTTAGGAGGGTGGCGTCTTAATCCCCACTGCTATTTGTCATTTAGGCAAGATCCAACAAAATCACCCTATCATGCTGATGGAAGACAGCATGACCCTGTTTCTATTTTTGTGGGAGATACAAGTGGAGCCATGCTTGTGTTCTCAGGGTGGATCCATTTTGGATCATCAACCCAGGAGCAGAAACTGCCTCTTTTGCCACAGAAAATGGTGGGACTTGCTAACACTTATAACGACGAAATCAGCGGAAAAACCAACCTTCAAAATTACGACCTTTACTTTATAGGATCCGAAAATATCTTCACTCTTGAGACAGGGGATGGAACCGTCCGCACCTATAAAAAGCTCTCAGCAGCTACTCCTTCTTATCTTTTGGAGCAAGAAAAGCTCCCCTCAGGTAATCACATACTCTATGAGTATTTCGAAAATGGATTATTGAAAGCGATTAAAGGGGTAGACTCTTCTAAGCAAACACCCTTTTCTTGGATTTCTTTTTCTTATCCAGACCAAAAAACGGTGATTGCTGAAGGATCGAATAAGAGCAAGGTCATTTATCATTTAGACAATCAAGAAAACACTCTTGTCCTTTCTTCTGTTGAGAAAATAGGAGAACCGACCTGCTTTTATGAGTATGAGATTTTCCAAGGCTTCCCCCGGCTCAAGAAAAAAGCTATATCAGACGATAACTTTCTGGAGATCGAATACTTTTCGAGTGGGGACTTTCAAAATGGAAAGGTTTCTACTCTTCTAAAACCTTCGGCTGCTACTGGGCAGCCTATTACTCAAGCTGATTTTTCCTATACTCCCTGTTATGACAGTCGAAACCGTTTAACCAGTGTTTCAGTAGCGGTGAAAGAGTGCTCTGGAACAGAAAAACACTTCTCTTTTAACCGAGACCATCATTTAGAGGAGATGAAGCTGTTTCTAAATGGGAATATCGTACTGACAAAAACGAATGTCTGGGGGAAAAGAGGGGAGGCTTCTCTTTTATTTTCTGAGAAACTAGAAGATGGAAAAGGTAGATGTCATGTCTGCAACACTTTTTCTTATGATGGAGCGGGCAATGTTCTTACAAGAAAAACCTATGGGAACCTGACAGGGAGCGGTTTTCCTCAAATAGATTTTGACCGAGAAGGGATGCCTCTATCTTCTTCAGAGGAAGAGTGTTTTTCTAAGACTTTTACCTACACTTCAGATGGAAGGAACCTTCTTCTGACTGAGGAGGATAGCAAGGGTACGATCGTACGATACGGTTATTTAGAAGGAACAAATTTGTTAGTTTCTAAACTCTACTTCTCGAAGAAAGGAAGCTCTAAAACCTTTAAAAGAGAGTTTTATGACTATGATTCTTACAAAAATCTTGTAGAAGTCATTGTTGATGATGGAGAAGAAAGCAAGAAAAGCAGCACCTACGGGATAACCCAAAGGTTCACAACACGTGCTTTCTATAGTGAATCAAGCAGCTCGTTTGGTCTCCCTTCAGAGATCACAAAAACAGGATGGAATCGCAAAGAAATCGAGAGAATTCACCGCATTGTTTTAGATTATGACGATTTTGGAAACCTTAAATCGCAATCTCTCTATGGCCAAACGGATGAACACCCTAAAGTCAAAACATTTGAATATAATAGCGAAAACCTTCTTGAGGCTTATTCTGACTCAGAGGGAGACCATCAAACTTTCGGTTATGATGCTCTTAACCGGGTTCAATCGATCACAGACCATCTAAAAGGTCTTGTTTATATCTATATGTTTGGCCCGTTAAATACCATCGTTCAAGAAGAAATTACAGCTTCTTCAGGCAAGTCTCTAACCACTACTTTTGGCTATGATCACCAAGGCCATCTTGCAGGTCGAATGGATGGCTTTGGACGAGAGACAGAGTATGTTTATGATCCTCTAGGAAGACTCGTGGAGTTGTCTCTTCCTGCTGTCAAAGATTATGAAGAGCAAGTCTCATGTCCCGTTTTCACTTACGAGTATGATATCTTAGGAAACCTCACCAAGATCATTGATCCTGAAGGGTATGTCGAAGAGATGGAATCAACGATTCGTGGGCAGAAAACAGGCTCTCATTATCCTGACGGGACATTTGAACTTTTTAAATATGATCAAGAGGGGAGTCTTCATCGCCACCATAGTCGCCAAGGACTCACTCGAGTCTTTGAATATGGCACAAGTGGTCAGCTCACCCATATTGAGGTGAACCGGACAAAGAAATACAACGATTCTGACTATCTCTTCTCATGCAAATATGAAAATACCCAGTTTTTTCAAAAGTCTTCAAGTGATCGCTTAGGGAAGTATAACTATTCGTATTCTCCTTCAGGAAATTTAAGCAAGGCAATTAGCAGCAATAAAGAGGAAGAAACCGATTTTATCTATGGAGACTTTGGAGAAATCAAGCAAACAAATAGGTACTTTGGTGCTGCTTCTAAAGATGTTCGTATAGAGTCTCTTGAAAGAGACAACCAGAGGAGAGTGGCTGAAAGAGTTGTTTTTGATGAAGAAGGGAGAGCTCTTGTTAAGCATAAAGTTTCTTATAGTTTGAGTGGTGATGAAGTAGTGATTCACCATCCGATTGACGTTTCTCGTGAAACGACAGAGAAACTCCTCTTTGATCCCTTTGGAGATCTGATTCAATCAGAGGATGAGGAAGGAAAAATCACCTATTTTGAAACAGAAATCTTTTCAGAAAATGGCGCCCTGTATTTGAGAAAGAGAGCAACGCTTCCTTCTCATATCGTACTAGAAGAAGTTTTTGATGCGCTAGATCGACTCGTCCATGTTTCTCTTAGAGACTCGAATAGCAAGCTTCTAAAAGAGGCCCAATTTTCTTATGACCTACTTGGGAATCTCAGAGTCCAGCGAGTCGCTGATGTGATTAATGGGCACATCAAAGAATGGCAGACCACGCAGTGGACTTACGGACCGTGCCATCGCTTGGAAGCTAAGATTGAAAACCAGGGAACTCCACAAGAGAAGAGAACGTCTTATGACTATGACACCTTAGGGAGGTTGCAATCTCTACAGCAAGAGGGGACTAAAAATGTCCTCACTTATAGCTACGACAAATATGGTTTTATCAATGAAATCCTCTCAAAAGGAGAAGAGCAAGAGTCACAGGTTCAACATAAGCTCAATTGGAGCTATCGAGGGTGGATCACAAAAGCTGTTACAAAAGTTCCTCATGATTCTAAGGATCTTTCTGTTGAAAGGAGGCTAGATGATCTAGGAAGGGTTGAGTGGGAAGAGGTTGCTCAGGGAAACTTTAAGTATCGGATCTCTTACACTTATGACAGACTGGGGAGGGTTAAAACAATCACGCTTCCTGATCGCAGCCAAATCGAATATGAGTACGATGCGCTTTATCCCAGAAAAGTCATACGCAGAGATTTTACAGGAAAAGAAATTGGGGTTCATTCTTTTCAAAACTATGATCTTTCGGGAAATCTTCAAAGTGAGAGCTTACCTGGCTTTTGTGGGACAAGAACTTACAGATATACCCAAGGATCTTTAACACAGACTGTAGACCCTGCGTTTTCTCAAGAAAAGCTTCCAGACAAAACTTATCCCGAAACTATCTATTTGGTGAAAACAAAATTCCCCTTTGAAGAGACCTCCCAGACCTTTGTTCTAGATGCAGAAAATCGCATCATAGAAGAAAAGGGAGAAGAGGATGCAAAATATTCTTACGACTCACCTGGGAATATCCTCATGAAAGGAGATATATCCTATACCTATGGGGCTCCTAATCAGCTTTTAGAGGCTAAAGGATATGAGCTCACCTATGACAATAATGGCAACCTTAAAACCAGGACGCGTTATGGGAAGAAAGAAGAGTTCTTCTTTAATGGCCTAGATCAGCTTGTTCACTATGTCTCTTCAAATGGAGCAGAAGTCACATATACTTACGATGCCTTCGGAAGACGGGTTAAGAAAAAGGCGAGCTTCCCAAGCGGGTCTTCTAAGGAAGTTTTCTATCTCTATATAGGGGATATGGAAATTGGGTTGATTGACGGCTCAGGAAATATCCAAGAACTCCGGGTTCCAGCTGATCCATTGGACCCTGATACGAAAATGATCGGTTATGAGCTGGGAAAAGCTTTTCTAGTTTCTTCATATGACCTTTTTGGGAACATTTCTTGTCTAACAGATCCCCATACTCAAGAGGTGGTTGAAGGATACTCTTACTCTGCGTACGGAAAAGAAACCATTTATGATTTTGAAGGGTATGTCATCGAGCAGTCAGAGTGGAAGAATCCATGGAGATATCAAGGAAAGAGAAAAGACTCCGAAACAGGACTGATCTATTTTGGTCATCGCTACTATGATCCCGAATTAGGGCGTTTCATTAGCCCAGATCCTATTCATCCTCAGGGAAGCTGGGATAGCCCTTATCAATTTTGCAATGGGAACCCTCACTTTTATAGAGATACATTTGGATTAGAAGCTGAAGCAAGAGACAGTGAGAAATTTAAGAACTATTTCTATGGAGAAGTCGAAAAGCATTGCTACTGTGAAAGGCATAGGGATTGTAAAAGGGGAAGCGATCTAACGGGGTCTGAAAATTGGTATGCGACAACAGCAGCTGTTGTTCATGGAGGAGCGCATTGGGCATCCGATTTTCTGGAGAGCCAAGGGGGTATTGCTTTTTATCTTGTGGGTAAATTTACACCAGCCAAGGAAAAGTTTACTGGACTTGTTGAGGATGTGCTTCCTATCGAGAAGGATGAATATTATCACTCCGTATATGGTAGAACAACCCTGACTCTAGACGTCCTTTCTTTTATCGATGTGAAGACAGCTTTAAAGTCACCGCTCAAACTGCAAGGGATTGTTAGTAAGCTTGCGGCTCAAAAAAGCGCTCTCAAAGCATTGAAAGCAAAGAAGACTAGAGACTTACCTATTCAAATCCACCATTTTGCTACAAATAAGCACAAAGCATTTACTCCCAGAATGGAAAAAATAGCGAAACAGTTTGAATTGGACCTGAATGGAGCCTGGAATAAAGAGTTGATGCACCACCTTGGAAGACATCCTAATGATTACCACGAATTTGTATTATTTAATATGAAAAAAGCAGCTAAGGAAGCAAAGGGAGATTCTAAAGTGTTTTTAGAGTTGTTTGAGGAATATGTGAAAAAACCCATTCTTGACAATCCTGACTTGTTAAACAAGAGTGGATGGTGAAAATATGAAAAACTTTTATAAGGTATCGTTTTACCAAGAATTTATATATGGAGTAGGTTTCCCAGAGAAAGAAAAAGATTTTGATGTTCCAGAAGATGGAATAATAACTAATTGGAATCCAATACTTCTTAAGTTAAAAGATGGTTCATTTTCAGATTATCAAGCAAACAGTGAAGCTTGTAGGCTCTGTTCTAGTAAGCTTAGATCAATCATTGATCGAAATAAATCACCGCAAGATCAAATTCAGTGGCTTCCAATGATTGTGAAGGATAGTAGTGGTGAAGAACGAGAGTATTTTATTTTGCATTTTCCTGATGTGTGTGATGTTATTGATAGAGAAAACAGCACATTTTTTGGAAAAGATCAGCTTATCAAACCTGTGTTTTCATTGAGAAAAATAGGGGAGCATAAGGTTTTTAATTACGATCCCTATAATTTTTTTAGCTTTTTTATCTCCGAGGACATCAGAAAAGACATCGAGAAAAAGAAATGCACTAACTTAAATATTAGTAAGATACGGGTGGTAGAATAGAAATGAAAGGTGGTGGATTTGAATAAGAAAGTAGCTAGCCTTTCAGCGTTAGTCGGGTTCGTTTTTGGGTTTTTGATAGGATGGATGGCCAGGGTCTGATGTTCTCATTCTCCAACAGCTTTTTCTAGTGTTTTAGCAACAAATGAGTTCAAGCTTTCCCCATTTCCCTTAGCTGTTACATCAAGCTTGGCATGAAGCTGTGGAGAAATGCGAAGATTAAATTTTCCCGAATAAGGTTTGTCAGGTTTTTCTCCTCGCTCTCTACAAAAATCTAGATAGTCATTCACTGAATCTTTAAAAGCCTGTTTGATTTCATCTACAGACCGACCTTGAAATGTGATGACATCTTTAATGCCGAGAACAGAACCAAAAAAAACTTCTGCTTCATCATCGTAGGCAACAGACCCTAAGTATCCTTTATATTTCATCATGGTTTAACCCCTGCTGTTATTAGAAAGCGGCGCATATCACATAAAGCTCCCTTGTCTGTCTATTTCCTAGGATGAGGCCTATGAAAAACACTCTAACATCATTTAAAACAATTCTTACCCTAGACCCAGATCCATCTGCAATCTCAGCTCCTAACGACTTAAGAAGAGCTTCTATGTTCTTCCACGGGACTCCTGATTGAACAGGGTTTCTAAATATCGCTTCCAGAGTGTGCTTGTGCTTTCTATTCATATCTATATAGTACTATTTTTTGGTACTAATGTCAATATTTGCATAAGCGTTTAATTTTTAATGCCATAGTTTATTTCGAGCACTGGCTTGAGAATATCTCTAGACCTGATTATAATACTTCCAAATCTCATGTAATGAGGTATTATTATGTCAGCAATTTCAAGAATACAGCTTCATTTTTGGCTGCAGTTCATATCAGGTGTATCGCTATGTGGGCAGAGATCTCGTGACGACACTATCTAGGCTGAGTAACCAATTCTGTACTCACCATAGAAAACTTCGCCGTTTTCTGCGTTGTGGTAAAAGAGTGGGACATCGTTATTCTTCAAATCCTCTTCAAATTTGTTTAAAACTGCATCCCAACTTTCTTCGTCTACTTGAAATCCCCAAGCTTCAAGCCCCTCAGTAAGAGCTTCTGAAAAGTTTTCACGCGCCGTAGCAGGGTCTTTTCTGATAAAGGCGCTTAGATTCTCGGTTGAGACAAGTACGATGCGATTATTCATCGAGCCTAACTGAGCCCTAATTTCTGCTAAGTCGCCTAAATCAAAGTTAACGACAGCTAGATGCTCTTGGGTAGCTAGATCCTGAATGAGGTCTGTCAATCCTGAATTGTGTAAAACGGGGCCAGTCATTCCTGTCTCATGCAAATCTTCGGTTAATCCTACTACATACTCAGCCTCATCCCCAAATTCTGCAACCGCTTCAGCTCCAAGCCAAATGTGATTTTTACTTTCAGGGGTAGTTGCTAGGGCACCTGGACGTTCTTGTCCAAACAGGTGAGTTTCATAGGGATTTTGATGTGTTGGCAAGGCGACAACTTCTGCATCGATCAAATGAGGACGCCCGTCCTTCATAATAATGTTGTCGTAGTGTAGGTCACTTAGACCAATGGCTCTTGCTACTTTTTCGATCTTTCCAAACTCAACGTATAGATCTCTCAGCTCTTCAATCGAATTAAAGGTGTTCTCTGCTTGTAGATTGGGTAAATACTCGCAGTATCCATAGTCTTGACCCGCCTTATTATAAACGCGGTATGTCGGCAGCTCTAGTTGATGAAATAAGCTATCATCTGCACCACAAACTAATTGCTCAGCTCTAACCGATCTTGGTTTGTATACAATACGTTGTTCCCCTTCTATTGTGATGGCAATACAAAGTGGATTACTGCCTTTTTTATGGGTTTCTTCTCCTAAGATCTCGACGCCTGTAACGTTTGGTTGTCCTGCAATATTGAATAGCGCTCGAAAGTCTTGATCTCCTGTTAGGTCACTGTTGACTCGTGTCAAAGAAGTAGAAATAAAGGTACAAAAGTTATTAACTGCGTTTTTCGCTATCTCTTGCCTTAATTCTATTGTTTGGTTTGGGTGTCTTCTGATGATACCATCGAGTTTTGTCTCAATAAACTTTCGGTTTTTTGCATTATTACAAAAATCTGGCAGTCCAAACTTGGACCAATTTTGCTGGACAAAGGTTGCTATTTCTTGTTTACACTGGTTTTCAGGTAAATCTGCTGCCTTAGCGACAAGCCTGTCAATAGATTTATCTAATGAGTTGTAATATTGATACGCTAGATACCCGACTGCAAGAGTAGCGCCTAAAACAACTGTCGCTTTCGTTAGGGTTGGATGTTTTTTCACTGTTCCTACAATCGCATCTTTCATTGATGTTGCAATTTGCGAAATCCCTGAAAAGAACCCTGTGGAACTTTGTTGAGCAATGGTTAATGCATTACTTGTCGGTGTAATCGGTTGACTCATTTACTTCCCTCCATTAAATACTTTCTTCTAGGAACGTCACTTGCTGTTGATAACTTGCATAACGGGTATCAAAGCTCAAAACTTCTTTCGCTTTTTTCAATTCTTGTCTAGCTTCTTGAAACAGGCCTTGTTTCCTGAAACACTCTACGCAAAAAAGGAGCGGCAATGGATGTTTTTGGTCACTGGCTTCAAAAGCTTGATTAAATGCACTTAATGCTTTGTCAAACTTACCCATTCCTTCAAGGGATATTCCCAATCCAAACCAAAAATCTAAAACTTCTGGAGCCAAAATAGTCATTAGTTGGAAGATAGCTTCACTTTCTTCAAAGTGCTCATACTCAAGAAGTTTTTTCCCGATTTGCAGTCCTTCGTCAAAGATTGAGTCTGGTATTTTTAAGCCTTTCTGCTGCTCTACTGCAATTTGAAGCTTGCGCAATTCCTGATAAATGAATGAGCTATTTTCTGTGCTTTCTAGTTTTTGCAAAAAGCATTCAGTTCCTCGTGTGAGAATGCGTTCAAGCTGCTGCCACCTTTCTTCAGCTTTTATCTGCGCCTTTTCTCTCAGGAGGGGCTCAGAAAGCAAACCAACGGCTTTAACCATTTCTTCATCAATCAATTGCGAATAAATACTTTCTATAACTATTTTCTTTTTATTCTCTTCCAAAACAACCTATTTTTATTTTTAATTATAACAAAAATTTGATTTTATATTAATACTTTTTAAGTGTTTGATAAATAATTAATTAAGTCTTTGTTCGACTGAAATTACCGTTTTTTGTAAAATTATAGGCGTTTGAGTAACGGAGGCATATAAATGACGCAAAAAGTATCCAGCGATCCTTATGAGAGAATGGGTAATCTGGCCCCACAAGTACGTTATAAGACCCTTAACCACAAAAAATTGGAGGTGTTTTTCAGCACCGCTCAAGGGAAGTCTTACAATGAGCTATTTCAAGCGCTTTTAGATAGCCTTAGAGTGGCAATGGAAGAAACGTTTTCTCAAGACCCAGTTGTAAAAGGTTCTGAGCCAAAACTCATAAAGAATCAAGAGTCTATTCATTCCATGGCTGAACATCACAGTAGTTGCTATAAGAGTCTACAGTACATTGAGGACAGATTAAAAGAATTTGGTTATCAGCCTCCTCCTTCAACAACAAACCACGAGTGGTGCGTTCTCAGTTAAAAACTCCTTTCTTAGTGTCTCCTCCGGGGATGCTTGAAAACCTTCGCCTTTAAGGCGAAGAAAAGATTAAACTTGTCGCTATGCGATGCTATAATTTAGGAGCGCAAACTACAACGGATTTGAAAGTTCATTTTGTTTAGGTCCCTAAGTACAGAAAGCGAATATTGACTGGGCAGATGGCTATACGTCTGAGAGATGTGCTAAGGCAGATTGCAGTGAAACACGAACTTGACATCATCACAGGTAAGGTGGCCAGTGATCATGTGCACATGTTTATAAGCTATAAGCCAATACACAACATAAGCAAAGTGATGTAATGGTTAAAAGGGATTAGCTCGAGGGTAATGTTGGTGGGATTTCCGCACTTAAAGAAGATGATTCAATTTTTTGATGCTAAAATCTATATCTCTCTTATTATTAAAAACTTGAATAAATCGAGCTAAAACTTCTTAAGTGTTTGAATATTAGTTGATAGTAAGCGAAACAGTTCTTTTCTGCACGAATGCCCCCGCTAGTCTAAACAACAGAAAATTCAAGATATCAGTAAATCATGAGACCCTTATTTCCGTATTTAAGATTTTAAGGAAAGCACAAGAAAAAATTGCATTTCTTTCAGCATTAGCAGGATTTATTTTTGATTTTTATGATAAGGAGAAAAACATCCTTATTTGGAATGGTGTGGTCAACCGATAACTTGAAGACTGCATTGTTCATCAATGGTTGCTTCCCGCACACTAAGATAATGAACTCCAATTTTGGACAGCGAATTCAGGATGATTTTGCCAGACTTCCTCAAGAGTTCTTTTATCGCTTGCGATAAAACGCCATCCAGGTAATGAGCAAAGCTCAGTAACTTTTGAGCAAGCAACACTAAGAGAAGCGTTATGGACTTGTAATCTGGAAAAGTTTTTCAAAAGTAAGCCTTATATTTTAAATTGTTTAAGATTCTTTTTTTCTTGTTCATTTGGTTTCAGTTGGAAATGCTCTGAGAATTTCTTTTTTTGCTTAAAATTCCTTCTGATGGATTGAAACAGCCAAACCGGAATGCCTACCAAAAAGGATAAAAACAGCATTGGTTTCAAGAGTAAATTCCATAATGCTAGTCCTAGATCTCTAAATGCTTCACTGGCTTGCTCTGCTGTCATGGAATTTACCTGCTGTCTAAGCTGGTTGTTATCCTTATTATTGGTGGTGTTAAGTTGTTGTTCTGTTATAAGGTCTGTTTCTGACTCAAGAGCTGAGGCATTTGTGTTTGTCGTTCCATCATTACCAGGTGCAGCTCCCTTTTCAGCTGACTCGATGGCAATGTTATTGAGGGATTCCGAGTAAGGAGACAAATTCCAATAAAGAACGCCTATCAAGATGATAATACCCGTGGTTTTAAGAACTGTCGATTTTTTCATATGTTCACCCCGGCTTACTTTAAAGCTGGCTCTTCTGTGTTTGGATTATCTTTTTTATGGAGATCTAAGATGGCTTCGCAGGCAATCATCGACCGATCCGTTTTCCTGTTTTCTACATACCGTTTGGCATAAAGCTCAGCAAAGGCTTGCTCAGCTTCTTCAGTGAGATAGATAGTTGCTTTGATTTTTTTGGTCGGCTTAGCTTCTGATTTTTCCTGGCTTTTTTCTGTCTTACTTTCTTTTTCTTCTTTTACTGCTTTGTTCATTATATCTCCTTATTGAAATTAGTACTTTAACATCACAATATATAAAGTATTTGTAGTTACTTTGTCAAGTAGACTCTAATATACTCAAGACGTCAGACTAATTTTTTCAGGAAGGGATTTGCCAAATAATTTGAACATCGACAGACCGGGATGTTCCCGGACTTTCTTGATTTTTTGGAGGATCTCAAGTAATGTATATAATGGTATATATATTAATAGAAAATTGAGAAGAGTCAACATGTCTTTGATGATAAAAAGTGATAGTAGTTTAAAGAGTTTAGAGCATTTAGACGTCAGTAGCTATGAAAATGCAAAAAAATCTCAGTCGAGCTGGATCTGGCAACAATTAGAAAAGATTACCGTCCAAGAAGCTGTAGAAGTTTGGCTGTCTACACTAAGTAAAATGACTAGAAGTAATTACAAATCAGGCGTTAGGAGGCTTGCAGAGCTGGGGCTTTTTGATCCGTTGTTGACATTGCAGGCTTTTGCGCTTGTGAATCATGAAGCAATCATTGATCAGATTAAGTTGGTTGCTCATTGGACAGAGTGCAGCAGGCAGGCGAGAGCAGCGTGTTATATTTCTTTTACGGGGTTTTTGTATCGAAGGACCAAGGTGATTATTCCCAGAGCATTAGCAAATCGTGAAGGACATGGTAAAACTTTTTATAAGGTTTATGATAAAGTGAAAACTTCTGCGATGAGCCAGGCTCAATGGTGCGTATTTTTAGAGGAGCTTGAGAAGATCAGTCCCAGAGAGTGTTTAATCGCAAAGGTAATGCTTCAAGGAGGAAAGCGTGTTCGAGAGGTTCTTTCTCTTCAAACAGGGCAGATCCGCTGGGATAGGAGAAAAATTGAGTTTACCCAGTCAAAGATGAAAGGAATGAAAAAGGTGACGGTGATTACCTATCCAAAGACGATGATGGAAAGGTTAAAGGAGTATGTGGGGGAGAGAAAGGGGAGCGTTTTCGTCACGCGCACTGGCAAACCTATCCAGCTCAACCGGCTAGTCGATACCTTTGCAAAGGCGGGTCGAAGAGCAGGGATTCCTTTTAAGGTGACGCCACATGTTTTGAGAACTTCCACGGCGACCTATTTGAAGCAGCAGGGGTTTCAGGATAGCGATATTATGAAGGTTACGGGGCATTCAAGTGCATCAATGGTTGCCTCATACGATAAGACCTCTCAGGAAATCAACGCTTCGGAAAAAGTCCATCTTGTCAGTTAGGTATTTTTATAGAGAGAATCGATGTGAATTTTTTGCATAAAAAAATTCTTCGTAAAATAAACCAATATGCGTATAATTCTTTTTTTTAAGTTTATGTAAAGATCAGGAATGTAAAAAATGGCGGCTGTTAATCTCCCAACACGTGAATCTAACGTGTTATTTATAAACGATTTCAACGGAAATCTCCCAGGCGAATCGATTATTTTTGTAAATGGGATCATGAATGAGCTGGATGGGTATAAAGCTCCTAGGAATGAACAAGAAATTCTATATCCGATTAAAGAAGGAGCTAAAGTTAGTGCAGAGGCAATTTCATCATTAATTGACTCTCAAAGAGTGGTTCTCTTCTACAATTCAACATTTTGTCTGCGCCACCGAGATATCACAGTAGGAGAAGATCGTATTGCTCCATTATATATTTTGCTAGCTGGGCTCATTACCTCGGAACACCAAAGATGTACAACAAATCTAACAGAGGGGCATATTATTAGAGTTCTATTGATTGCTCATAGCCACGGAGCTCATTTAACTTATGAAGCATTAAAACTTGTTGATTCGTCAATACGTGAAAATGTAGAAATAGCAACTTTCGGAGGAGCAAAGCTGATTCCCCCTACTTTAGGACGAAGAGAGAGAGTATATAACTATATTCATGCAACTGATATCGTTCCAACTTTAGCTCAGCTAGGCCCTGAGGAAGGGAATTTCTTAAGGAATTTCCTTATTGAAAAAAAGAAAGAATTTTTAGACGTTAAATCGGACGAAAACCAATCGGCAGCTATAGGTAGTGCTTTAAAAGCTCATGAAAAAATGAAAGCGGGAAGAGATCCTTTGACAGCACAGGTAGAAGTGGGTATTGAAGATACATTTCAAGCTGTATCAAGATTGCTTAAAACGATCCCTATAGGCTCTTTGGAACAACAATTGGAGCATATAGTTGAAGGGGCAGTTAAAGAGGGGATAAAGTTAGGAGTTCAAAAAAGTTACCATATTCAGATTTTGAATTCTCCTAACGATACGATAGCTCATGAATTTAATACTTACTATCTTTCTAAAGCTGTAGAGGTAATTCTGAATAGGAACCCCTAGTAAGAACATCTCATAATCAATGCGACTAAGAGAGGGCGAAAATTCTGCAATTCACTCTATAGATAAATATTGCACACATGCTTCCCCTAGTAACCCCAATTCATTTTCTTCAGCTCGAAGAATATCTACTTCCGATTTTTATCATTAGACTTGAATTTTTATCTTTGTACGCAAAATAAGGCAGCTAGAAACAGGCAATTTATCGCGGCCGGTTACAGGTTACACCTTGATAAAAAATGTCACGGATTTTCAAAAATGGGGAGTTTAGAAAAACGGTCGTTTTTTTTAAACTGATGATTCTGCAATTTTTTGCTAAAATATATCGGTTTTATACAAAACATATGAAATATAAAAAGTTAATGCAGAAAATTCTCAAAATGAGAAAAAAGCAATCAGAAAAAGACACAAGGTTTCTGCTGAAGTAGATTGTGATGTAGCAGAGCGTGTCAAAAATGCGGTTTATTGGACTCCGGGATTAACGATGGCAAGGTTCATTGAAAGAGCGTTAGAAGATGCTATTCAAAAGCTCGAATATGAAAGGGGAGGGAGATTTGACCCAAGAGAAATGGAGCTAGTAGGCGGAAGACCAATGATTTAATATAATCCACTAATATACAGTATCTTGTGTTGAGCTTATTAAAAAGAAAATTTGAAATATTGACCATTATATTGGTCCACTGTTATAATATGGGTAGTAATGAAGATCAAGAAGAGCAGAGAGTTTGAAGACTGGTTTGCTTACTTGCAGCCACCTTATAAGCAGCTAGTTGATGCCAGAATGCTTCGAGTTCAAAAATACGAGCACTTTGGGAATGTGAGGCTGATCACAAACCAAATAGCTGAATTAAAGTGGAAGAATAGAATACGCGTTTACTTCTTCAAGGAAGACGATGAAACGATTTTTTTACTTTTAGGAGGACTGAAAAATGCCCAAAAAAAAGACATCAAAAAAGCCAAACTTTTGTTTCAAAAGTATGCAACCAGCTAAGACCAAAAAGAAAGCTGGTGCCCTTAAACATAACCCTTCTAAGTCTTTTAAGAACAGAAAAGAAGTCGCGATCTCTTTGTTTCTTTGCCTAGAAGAAAATGATCCCGAGTCATTTATCGAGATTTTAGATGCGTACTTAGACGTAAATCGAAGGGAAATTGCTCGGAGAGCCAAACTTTCACGGACGACGGTACAAAATGCTTTTTCCAAAAAGGGGAATCCAACTATTCGAACCATCGCTCAAATTGTACATGAAGCAGTTGCTTAATTGAATCGATAATGTTCATTGCCTACAAAAAAGTCGCACAGCTTGCGCGACAATTAGAATTTCTTCCTATAGTTTAGGATTTAAAATTAGATGATAGAAAAAGACCTGATTGATTGTTATTCGGATAAGAAATGGACAAAGGAGGTAGAAGAGCTATTTCCCATTACTGAACATGGCTGTATTAACTATGGGTATTGGGAACAAGTTCCTAAGAAAATTTCATTAGAAACCAGAGAAAAAAGCCAACTTGCTTTATACAGGGAAGTTTTCAAATTTGCTGAGATCCAACAAGAGAAAAGTATTTTGGAAGTTGGATGCGGAAGGGGACATGGAGTTTTTTTGTTAAGTCAAATGAAATGCGATCCTTGTGGAATTGATATTTCTGATAGTCAAATAGTTAAATGTAAAAGTTCTTATCCAGGCCTGAACTTTCAAGTCGGAAATGCAGAAAATATGAATTTTAGAGATCATTCTTTTGATTATGTGGTTTCTATTGAAGCTGCGCAGCATTTTTCAAATTTTGCTAGATTTTGTCTTGAAGCTAAGAGAGTTCTAAGAGAAAATGGGAGATTAATTGTTTCAACTTTCTTTTTTCAATCCCCAAATGCAAAAGAGAGAATTCATAACTATCTTCCAGGTGATGTATCGGGTTATCATCATTGTATCGATATTGAAAATGGACGATCTTACATGAAAGCAGCAGGGTTTAGAAAGGTGAAACAAAAGTCAATAGGGGAAAAAGTTTTCAGAGGGTTCTCGAGATGGGCAAAGCAAGAGATGAGTTGCTTAAATCATACCACTAATTGGGTATTGGCTTATGAGGCGGGATTAATTGACTATTACATGTTAAAAGCAGAATTTTAATGATTGATTACGTGCGCTCCTTTCGTTTGTCTTGCTAGCTAGAGATCTTTATATATATCTTTTCTGTGACCAACGCGAATCACCAAGACAGTCAGATTCGAATTCTGGAAAAAATACAATATTCGATAATCTCCTACTCGAACACGGTATAAGTCTTTTTCACCCTTGAGCTTTTTGGAGTCCTTTGGGACGGGATTCTGTTCCAAGGAATCGATTTTTTTAGCAATCTTCTTAACCTCTTTTTGAGGAAGAGACTTTAATGTTTTGATGACAGACCGTTTTAATTGAACTTTGTATTTCACAGTCCTAGGTCTTTTTTAGCTGCTTTCCAAGGGACAGTCTTTTCTTTTTGAAGAGCTTTTTTTGCTCTCTTGGCGGCCTTTAAATCAACAGTGTCTTCTAGCTCTTCAAGAAGGGCCAAGTCTTCAATAGGAATGAAGGCTGCAACTTGCTTTCCGTTTTTGGTAAGGACAAATCTTTTTCCTTTATAGGTAATATTATTCACTACCTCTGTCAAGTGAGCGCGTGCTTCTGAGAATGGGATGCTATTCATGCTTTTTTCTCCTCTTTATCTATCAATATTGTAACATTTGTACAAAAATTAATCAATAAAAATCGTATTAACCTAATAGTGAAAGATTTATGATAATATTGGCTTACTTTTTGAAATAACGGTAGAAGGGGAGATTAGTAACATACCGGCTTTGAGTACTGATGAGATAGCAAAATTTTGGTTTTATAACCTTATGGAATATTCCTAAAAATTTTGTAAACAACTTATTTTCAACAATTTTCTACCTCTACCCATAAAAGCTTTATCTTTGTTAAACGTAAAACATCGAAAAGTGAAAAGAGAGGTGGAACAGCTGTTAATTCCCGCATTAGCAGGTGTCCTAATTGGGGAAGGCCTATTCCAAGTTCAGCAAAGAGAAACTTGTCCTAAGTTCGTTAAAGAGCGTATGGATTCTTTGATTAGCCCCTTGAACGAAACGCCGTTGGCAAAAATTATCCTTGGAGTTTTCCTAGTCACAGTTCTTTCTCATTTGAGTTTATCTATCGTTGCTAGAGGGCTCAAGGACCGCGTTAATTTCATTAGCACTCCGTGCCAAAAAGTGGCATCTCTTCTAGGAGCCTACAGAACCTCTATTCCTATGCTTTTATCTTTCACTATTTACCTGGGAAGAAGAAAGGCTCTCATAGAGCTTCTTAAGTATTTAGAAAATCTGTATGAGCTAGTGCAGAAGATTGGCAACTTTTTTGTCAGCTCCGCTTCAAACCCTGATGAATTGATTGAAAAAGCTCGCCAAGAGCTTAGAGAAGGCATTCAAGGGATTTGTGAATCCGCAAGATATATGATTTTTGCCAATGAACCTGCTGTTATCCGTACAATCGATCGAGAAATAGGAGATTTTGAAGAGCATCTGAGAACTTTAGGTGAGAAGATGCCACGTTTTGAAAGAAAACTAGAAACAGCCAAAGAGCTCCTATCAAGAACCCGACAAGAACTAACGCTTCAAATCAACGCGATGGAACAGCAGTCAGAAGAAGTCAGCCAACTCTTCGCAACGCTTGATAGGGAATACTCAGGATATTGGGAAGAGACATGGAAGGAACTTTTGGGGTATCAGGCTTTAGCAGATAAACAAAAAGAATTCCAAAGTCAGCTCGAAACAATGCGCGACCTTGCTAAAAAAGTGGAGCTTATTATGTCTGGCCTAAGGTTGATAAACCAAACAGACGGAGAGGAAATTAAAGCGATCAGACGTTGGAATATCTATATTGGCCATACTCCCTTGCCTGTCTTGGAAGACGCTTTTTTGATCGCTTGTGATATGCCCAATCTTGGCTTCAAAATGTTCAATGAAATTGTCTTCAATACAAGGCAAAGAAGTGATGATTTATGGAGCTTTCGTCGTAGGCGGATCAAGCTCAGCGAAATTCTTCCCAAGGGAGTTTCAAAATTCTCCCAGGCGCTAATTCTCTTTAAGCAAGCACGAAAAAGTATTTTAGACTGTCTAACTGATCTCAAAGTCACAGAGCCATGCGTTAAAGAAAACTGGACTGAAGAAAGAGAAACTTTAGAACAAGGGCGAAGACATTTCAATGAAGCAGACTTGATGTTTTGCGAAAAACTATTCCCCTCACACCAAGTAGGAAAAATTGCTGGAGCTTTACGTGCACAGGGAAAACAAATCCGCGCTTTATCAAAAGAAATCGACGCCATGAAAGTCTAAATCAATCGAAAAATTTTCGGCATTGACGTGTCTTAAGAGTTTAGAAGAGAAACTAGGTTTTTCTAGCTTAGAAGCTGCTTTGGGGCTATTTTTTGAATTTTATCATCCAATATTTTTCGTAAACTATTTATTTTCAATAATTTTATGTGTCTACCTTCAAAACCACATCTTTGCTAAACCTTAATAATAGAGCAAATAAAAACATGTAAAATGATCAAACATGGAGGTGATTCATGTCAGCTGTTTCAAAAGCTGCCACTGAACGTGGAATATTGGTCGATTTTAAAGACCTCGAAAACTGTCGTACCACAAGTACAGGTGCAGGGCTTCTTCTGAATGGACTGGTAACCGTAGGGAGTTTCTTTTCTGGGAATTTGCCCATGGCTTATCTAGGAGCTGTGTCATTTGCAGGGAATTGGATGGGACATGCTTCAGCAAGAGAGGTTATTGTCAAAGATGACCTAACCACCAATGCCCTTGCTTTTAGGGACCTATTGACTCAAAAGAATGATCAAATCGAAGCCAAAGATAAGCTCATTCAAGATCAGAAAGCAGAGATTGATCGCTTGAAGCAAATCAATACAGAACTTGAAGAAAAAGTGCGCCAGCTAGAGCAAGCTCAAAAGTCCTTTGATGAACTTAACGACGAGCACTTGCAGATTATAGAGCAGCAAAAGAAACAAATTGAAGAAGGGAGAGGATTTCTTGCTAGGCTCACTGGGTTGATCCAAGACTATGAGCAAAGAAAGACCAAGCTTCTCGAAGAAATCCGCGAAGCACGCCAAGAGCGTGAAAAACTTCAAAGTGACATCAAGGCCCTTTTGGCTGAACAAAAGAGAATCAATGAAGAACTCGCAGGGAGAATAGAGGGCCTTAGGGGAGTAGCAGATCGTATGAACGGAGCCATTAAGGTGTAGCTTGTGGAGGTGTAACAATGGCCAATTATTCCATCGATTTAGGACCTTTAGGATCTATTGATCCCGTCCGTTATTTTCACGGGACCGCCGAGGTACTTATTGCCTCGCTATCCTCTACGTCACCCAATCCCTATCCCGCTCTTACCTTTGTTGGAGCAGTGATTGTGACGGCAAAGATTGCCATTATCTTTTTCCGAAAAGAACGGCAGTTAGGAATCGCAGATGTTGTGATCGTGATTGCCAGTTGGGCTGGCTATGAATGTGCAAAACAAGGAGTCACTTACGATATTTTAAGTCAGGCTAGCGAAGAGATGCGAAGACAAATGGAACAGATTCAGTCCCAGCTCGATGAAGAAAAGAGACTGACCAATACGCAGAAAGAGCAGATTGAAAAACTGCAAGAGACTTCAGCCGCTCTTGAAAAAAGAGCGCCAGAGCTTCAAGAAGCGGCAGAGGCTCACACACAAGCAAATGAGTCTCATGCTTCTCTGCTTGTCGATGGACGAAGCTTACTAGAACAAGAAAAGCTCGAGCTTGCGCGCGTTGAGGGGCTTTTAGAAGCCTACCGCGAAGAGCTTCGTGAATTAGAAGAAGAGGTGGAAGCCTCAGAGAGAAATAAGAGAGAGATTAAGGATGAGATTGTCTCTCTGTTAGATCAGCAAAGGCAAATGAACACCTCTTTATCTCAAAAAGTAGAACAGCTGCGTCAGATCGAAGTGCGGCTAAAAGAAAAAGGAGCTTAAAAATTTAAACCAAGGAGATTGAGGTATGGCTACGACGGTTACAGGAGACAAATTACGAAGCACATTGGATGTAGAAGACTTAACCGATTGTAAAACTGTTGGGACAGGAGTGGGGGTTGTCTCTTCAGGCTTAACGGTTGGCATCGGGCTTTGCACCGGCAATATCCCCATGGTTGCCATGGGAGCCCTATCATATCTTAGCGGCTCTATGGGACATCAACACGCCCGAGATTCCATCAAAAGAGATACTTTTAGAGATATCGCTTTTAGTTACAGCGAAGCATATAAAAAGTTAAGTCAACAGGTGGAACAAAAAGAGGCGCTTATCAAAGAGCAAAAGGGGGAGCTTGAAATGCTTCAGCAAGTCAATTCTGCTCTGCAAGAAAAGATGCAACAGCTTGAAAGAACTCAAAAATCTTTTGATGCGCTCAATGAAGAACAGCTCTCGATCTTACAGAAGCAACAAGAGGAAATTGAAAGCAGATCTTGTTTTCTCTCCAAATTAAGCGGGATGGTCAAAGGGTATGAACAAAGAAAGGAAAAGCTTCGGGAAGAGATCCAGCAAGCACGAGAAGAGCGTGAACGTCTTCAACGAGAGATCCAATCTTTGCTAGATCAGCAGCGGGAATTGAATGCCCAGCTTGCTTCTGCTATTGGATCGCTCAGTGCAGTTGTTGATAAGATGAATCAAAATAAATAGAAAGTTTTTATCTTGCTTAATACTAAACAGATAAAGTAATACATTTCGTCGAAATGCATAAAAATTATTATCAAAAAACCTTTACACAAAATTAATTTTGAACGATCATCCTTTACGGATTTTTAATAGTCAATCATTAGTGAGGAAATTTTTATGTCTGCTGTAACAAATGGATTCGCATTCTTTTTCATGAATGGCATAATGAATGAAGATAAGGATGGAAGCACAACTACGGATGTTATACAAAGCATTATCAAAGAGGAACCTATTTTTAAAGTTGGTAAGGCTTTTGTAGTTTTTCATTATAATGATGCAGCTCCAACGGAAAGGGTGATTCAAGAAGTAGCTCTTGGAATTGGAGGAGCCATTGCCACAGGTTATTCTATCGATAAAGAAGTAAAGAAAAAAGGAGACGCAGTTAGCAGAAGTATTGGGTTTGCAGGAGCATGTGCTATTTTTGGAGCAGTCTATGACTATAAAAATATGCAAGAAGATAAAAACAGAATAGCTAGTAGTCTAGCAGGACGTGTATCTAAATTTTTAGAAGAAGATAAATCAAATATAGCTAATTTAATTTTACATAGTCAAGGAGCTGATGTAGGTTATAGAACTCTCGAGATCTTAGAAAAATATAAGGATCGTATTAGAGTTGTTACTTTGGGAGCTATGACGACTATTCCTAATGGGATGTGTGATAGAGTGGTTAACTATAAATTTACAAATGATTGGGTTTCTAGAGTAGTAGCCATTCCTTTCGAAATTGTTAGACAATCAATGGATGATAGAGAGAGAGTTATAACAGACTTATCAAGGGAAGAGCTTACAAACCATCATGATGTTCATGAATATCTTAAAGAACCTGTAGTTCGAACATATATAAGAAACCTATTATCTTGATTAGGAGGAAAAGAACAACCATGTTTTTAATAGGTGTAAGCTTGATTTATATTAGACTGTTTTTAAAACACTTATAAAATATAAATAATTACCTACAGCCAAGAACCATAGAAATCCGTCCAATGCCATCAGCTGTAGAGGTTTCTTGAGAAAGAACTCGGTGTTCCCATCTCCACCTAGAATCCCCACTCAACAGAACAATCGATCCAGGAGTTAGAGGTAAAGAGTAAGTAGCCGAATAGCTTGTTTTGTTTTCTGGACGGATTTGGAAGGTAGCATTGCCGAAAATGGTTGTAATCGATGTAATCTCGCCGTTAGTAGCAATATCCTTGTGCCAATCAAACCCAGCCTGCCTTGCACCTTCTTCTTTATAGACATTGAATGTAAAACGCCAATTAAGAGGAGTCTCTGTCTGAGAAGCTAATGCTTGCACAGGCTCCATTTGGCTGATACGGCTAATAAGCTCTTCATGAATGGAGCTAGGAATATTTTGGTTATTGATAAAATAAGTGAGTTCGTGACCAGGACTTCCATAATCAACAAAATTTTGGGCATTGATTTTTCTTCCTGGAGTATCCTCAAAATAAAGCAGCCTATAGTGCCTCTCAAAGGGTAAGTTGTGCCCTTGGGATTTATGAGTAGAAGCGCCTTCTCTATGAGTGCAAATTTTATCGTTTAGACGCAGGGTTTGAGCATATAATGACCGCCGAACATTCTCAGCTAAAAAATCGGGTTGATACACAAGCCCTGGAATCGGAGGCGGGATACCTTTGGATAATAAGAGCATTACAGGATTAACATCAGAATTTTCAGCAATAGCATGCACCATATTTTCATAGGTAATTTCTTTGAAATCTTGATCTTCTGATTGCGCCTTATACATTTTTTCAAGTTTAGCTACCAATTGTGGATCTTTGATTTGTTGAACAGCTCTATCTTGCAGTGTAGAAGCTTTGCCAGCTTCATGAGTTTTAGGCAATGGAACAGGTTTAGAAGTAGAATCACAAAACATGCGTCTTGACAGTAATCTAGAAGGACGAAAAAGAGAAAAGAAGGATTGCGGACCTCTAACTAGTGGAGTCATTAGGTGTCTCCTTTTTTTCTTTGTGTTTTTCAGATGACCAATTGTAGAGAGGTTAAAAAATTAAAATCAACCCATCAAACGAAAGATTGATGACAGAAAAAGAAGAACCTCTGTCACGAGTTATCATTAGTAAAATTGATTTTTAATCATGAGATGTATATTCTCCTGTAAGATTTTAATTACAAAAAGGTTGAATATGGACCTGTACATTGGAAATCTACCCTTAAATTTAGACGATAGCGGACTAAAAAAGCTTGTTGAGATCTATGCTTCAGCTCAAAATGTCAAAATTATCAAAGAAAATGGGATTTCAAGAGGGTTTGGATTTGTAAAAGTTGCTGATGAGGATGCAAATAAAGTGATTCAAGGACTAAATAGAAAACTTCTTGAAAGAAAAAAGCTTTGTGTGAGGAAGGCATACGAAAAAAAACCTCAAGTTAAACGCTCTTTTATCTCGAAAAAGTGGAGAGAAAAAGCAGAGCATAAAATTTAAGTAAAATTTTCACTTGCAAAATCCTATGCGTAAAAATTTTTCTTGTATCTTTCCTCTCTTGCTGAAGATAATGGCATGTTATTGATGGGAGAAAATTCATGAATACACAAGGAATCTACCAGTTCAAAATCTCACTTTTAGATATTAAACCATTAATATGGCGACGGATATTAATCGAACCCGAAAACACACTAGAGGATTTTCATCAAGCGATTCAACTGAGCATGGGATGGGAAGACTATCATCTCTACTCATTTAACTACGAAGGACAATGCTTTGAATTTGATGGAAATGTAAGACCTTCTAGTAAGCTTACGGGTCTAAAAATGAAAAAGGGAGATGAAATCCTTTATGTGTATGACTTTGGCGATGGTTGGGAGCATAAAATCGAACTAGAAACTCTTATTCCTAGAAACAAAGAGCTTTTTTACCCCTGTTGTATCGACGGGAAAAGATCCTGTCCTCCAGAAGACTCTGGTGGTCCCTTTGGCTATTTAGAAAAGCTAAAAATTCTTAAAAACAAAAAGCACCCTGACCATGAAGAAGTCGTTGAATGGATGGGTAAAGACTTCGATCCAGAATATTTTGATTTGAATGAAGTGAATACAGACATGCGAGATGTTTTTGTATCGACCTAACAAATAATAACATTTTAAAGATCAACTACTTTGATTTTCCGCAATACTCACACCTGCTGGCATTCTCAGGATTACCATGACGACACTGAGAACAAATCCATCCCGAAGCACACAAATGAATAGATTGATCTACTGGGATAGCGCCCAAGCTATAAAAACTGGTTAGAAAATAGACCATCATAGATAAGAATTGAACCATTAAAACCTCTAAGGCAATGTTTTTTGGTTGCTTTGGTCTTTCTTATGGGTTTCAAGAAGATTTTTAAAGAACAATTTTTATGCTTCAGGCATTAAAAATCCAAAAACCTTCTCTTGGTTTTTATCAGCAAAAAAAATTGGAAGAAAATGGGGTTATTTTCCTAATACACACGCTGCTTTTGAATGAGCAGAAGTTGAATAAATCGTTGAGAGGTTAAGTGCAGAACCACAAAATTTCATGAAAAAGTTCGCTATCTAGGGCTTTTCATTAATCCCTCTTGCGTGTAAAATCTTTGGTGGATGAATATTAGAACATCTTAGATGTTAAGAAAATTTTGTTGTAAACCTTTTAAAGTAAGGAAGGTTCATTATGATGATCAGTACAATTAGATCAGCATTTGTAGGAAAAAGTTTTTACCCAAATTTTGGTTTAACCTTTGCTAGAAATGTTCGATGGATGTCTTCAAGAAACAATCATTCCTTTCCAGTAGGTGCTCCAGGAAGTGATATTATTGGTCCAGAGTCTCCTCACCATAGCTTATTTTTGGATTCATTAAGTCGGTTTAATCAAAAAAATCCCGATTTTCTTGATAAAAATTGGCTTCAAGGTGTCAAAAGTGAAGACTCTGTTGTTTTAAGAGATTTGCTAAAAGAAGTATCTAAGCTGAACAAGAATCTCGAACGATATTTTGGAGAAACTCACCAGACCTCTGAATCTCGCTTCAATTTTATGAAGCTTTCACCACACAGGGATTGATCTAATGGCTCTGTCAGCAATTACTCGTTCTTGCATAGGGTCTTTTTCCCCTTATGGTAGGTTTTTTGCCTATCAGCAAAAACATAGTTTTTCCTCCTCAATCTCTTCGAGAAACAGCTTTGAACAGCAGCGCCTTTATTTAGACTATCAAAGGATGCTGAATTCCCAAAAGGCTCATGCACTCTTTCGATGGACTTTTGATCGCCAACTAAAACAACAGAACATTCTTCCTGAAGGAAATGATCAGAATGACTGGAAAAGTCTACAAAGCGTTTTTTCGAAAAAGTACTCTGTTGAGCTTCCTCCTTTTTCAGAAAAAAGTCCCGAATCCATGCTTTGGGGTATGATCCATCAAATGACACCCCTTTTGGTTCAAGATTCACGTACTTTGGAAAAATACGCCCCTGAAGCATACATTCGAAGTGGCACGGACCTTTATTGGAGTCAATATCCTCCCTCAATTCCCTTAACACGGAGAGTAGAGCAACTTTCTTTTAGCACCAGTAAGATTCAATATATTCTCGATCAGTTCGAAGAAAAACTTCCCAAACCTCAGTTAACGAGTCACAGTGACCAAGAAGCTGTTAATTATGCTATGTATTCTGGAGAAGAAGATGCTTTAGCAGCGCATCTTCTTGCGTTGCGCTACCTGTCCTCTCAAACAATGATTCACGAAATTGGATGTTGGAATGGAAGCAATTTGATTAATTTCTTGCATCTTGCACGGCTTCATAATCAGAAACCATCAAGTTGCATCGGAACCGATATTAACCATCCCGCACTTAACTTTGCTCATCTCACTTCTCAAATGTTGGGATTATCGAATCCTCAGTTTTATTGCGCACACGCCTTAACCCCTATAGACCCCAGTAAGCTTGGGTTTGAAGGAAACAAAATCCTCCGTTTAGCTTTGAGAGTCATCCCCGTGTTAGATTTGGCATCAGCAAAAGAATTTCTAAAAACAAATTGTTTGAGAGATAAAGATGTTGTGCTAGTCCTAAGCTATGCGACACGAAAGGGCCAAAGTTACGAAAATAATCTAGCAAAATCTTCAGAAAAAGGAGGATATGAATACCGCGCAGAAGAGTTTGATGGAGGCGTTACTTTCTATGCTCCCTTTCCAGATCCAGAGCTTTACAAAAAGTATAGATTAGAAGTTGTGGCCAATACCTATTATGATACAAAAGGATTTCAATCGTTGATTAGCAATCTTGGTCTTCATATTTCCGATAAAATCACTGTAGGCCGTTTCTCAGATAATGAAAGAGAAGTGGTTTCGATCACTCCTGTTTAATTACTTAAGGGGTTTAAAAAAAATTATCCCTTGCCACTAAACCCTCAATGAGGGATTACTGCTATATACCTGGTGCCTATGTTGTGAGTAACTTAAAAAGTGTCAATCTCTTTTATATCACTTGTCCATTTTTTTCTCTTGCTTGTTGGAGAGCAAGGAGAATGTTAAGGTTCTAGTTTAGGTTACCCAAATGACCCAAAACTCAACAGAAGCATTATAACGTGCTTGGTAGTCACTAAATGATTTTATTTGATCTTTTGAGTGTTGAGTGTTTTTTTCAGTAATTCTCTCTACTTCAACAATGATATCTTTATACCCATCTTTTTTTAGAATCAAGTCGGGTCTATGTCCTGATTTTTCAGCAACATCTGTTACACGAGTATCTGTTGCACATGCTACATAGCACTTACAATTTGGAAGGTCTTCTTTAATAACATCTGTGTCAGTTGGATCGGTACAAAGAATTTCATATCCATTTTCCTCTGCCCAATCAACTGCATAAACAATACCTTTATCATGTATGGATACATCTCCCCAACCTACATTTAAGTATTTTATATACACCCTGCCATCAAGAGTTTGCGTATTAAGATTCGTTTCATCATTAATCTTCCCGCCTCTAATCTGATGATTTAAATAAACATGATAACCAACATCGCTCATGTAACCTAAGGTGACATAGGTGCTTTGCAAAAAAACTTTCATTTTTTGAGGATAAGTTATAATCTCCTTTTGAATGCCAGATATCCATTCTTTTGAAATCCGGGTGATGCGGTTGTCAGATGAAATAACATGGGCAAAAACCCCTGTTTCTTTCTCATACAAAATTTCTATTTGTCTCCCGATTACACGATCAGAATAGGTTTTAATAATCTCAAAAGCAATTGAAGATTGTTTTGTATCTACTTGTTGATTGCTTATCTCAGAAATTTCCTTTATATCCTTGGATTTTGGAGTGTTTGCGTCTTGATCCACATTAAATTGTGTTCTTGGATCCATTTGAGCTCTACAGCCTTCAGAGAGAAAACTAACTCTAGTTGCCATATATGCCTCCGTTGTTTGATGATTGTGAAAAATAGAAAAGAGATTATTAAAAAATTTTAATATGAATGCAAGGAGAATGATGATGCAAAATATGCAGGTCTCTTTGGAGACATTTTTTCTTGTTCTTGGGAGTGTCTTGAGCCTTTTTAAAGAGCTCAGATCTTTTTATGAGCCAGATTTTCTCTTCAGATAGAGATGTCTTCTGATTATCTCTATTAGGATAAGAATCAAAAAGATGGAAAAAAGTATGATTGATGTCACCTTAAAAAACAAATGAAACTCTGGGTTTGTTGTGGAAAATAGTCCGCTAACTGAAAAGTAAGCAAGAGCTAGTCCACCACAAAATCGCTTAGTAAAACGGAGCCCTTTTATTGGCTTCAATCCATCTAGAACTTCTGGTGCTTTCAAAAACATTTGAAAAAAAAGAACAATGACCGGGAGGAGCATAGAAATCCAAACTGGATGTTCTATTACCCAGGTAAAAAAAATATCCAATATTTTTGTAATATTTTCCAAAAATACTTTCCTTGTTTCAACTCACATAATTATACTGTAATCGGGCTAGACATGCAATTTCATTTTTTCCTTCTGGAGAGGTTCATAGAGACTATACTACAAATCCTATTGCCGCATGAACAAGATATGACTCCTGTTCATGCAGATATAATATTTCTATGATTTATAGATGGTTGTGAATAACTTTTTGAAAATAATTTTTTGCAATTCTGGTCGATTCTGAATAAGAGTATCTTGGATTGATTTCGAAAGAGTGAAAAAATAAGGGCTTTCCACAACTCTCAATAGGCGGTCTCCGTTGAGCTCGGGAAATTCTTTAGAAGTTTTTAGAATCAAGGGGTTAAAATTCATAGAAATAGGCCAAGCCTCTTCTTTCAGTATATCTACAGAAAGTTGGGTGTAGACCGCATTGAATCCTTGGACTTTGTAACCATTGATCTTTTCATCTTGACCTGCAGAAATTGAGAAATATCTGGATCTAACCAACTCATTATAAATTTTTTCAGGCTCATTTGAGAAGCATAACAGCAGAACCACATCTGCATGGCTAGACCGCTCTGGACAAACCTCGGAAAACTCCTTATAGGATTCTTCAAAAGCTTGTACAAAAACTTTCTGATCCTCTATCGAAGAAGCCAAGGAATGAGCTTTAAAGGAAAACAGACAAAATGTGAGTCCTAGAAAAATTGTAGCAAAGGTTCTTGATAGGGGATTAGAAGAAAAAAAGCCGAATGGAGCCATTATGGCGCATGCAACAGCTAACCAGAATAAAATCCTAGAAAGAATTTTGAAAGTTGTGACAGATTCAAGTGGTTGAATAGCTGAAGCATAACTCAATGTTGGAGCTAGGATAAGACAGCTTAGTATAACCCAAAATAGGGTGTTCTTTGTTTGATTTTTTTGTTTTGAATGGTAAACTCGAATAAGCTGGAACATATGCAATCTCCTGTATTGCTGTGTTTTGGTTAGCTCCCTTTGTGGTGATTCAGACCATAAAGGGAGCGACTTTATCTTCCCACTTTCTTTCCTTGATCATCTTATAATAGAAGGAATTAAATCAAGTTTTTTGTAGAAAAACCACTATTCCAAAAAGTCCAATTGTACACTTAATGTTTTACTTTGAGAGGCCTCATGTATGTCTTTAGAGAGCTCAGATTTAATTGTTTGTTCAATTTGACCCCAGATGTTTGGCTTCTTAAAAACAATCGAAGGAACGAGCTTAGGTTTAACTCCAGCCTTTTTGTTCGAGTGTACTCTGAATGGAGGTTTTAAGCTCACCTTTCCATCATGGTCGATCCGATACGTGATGTTTTTGAGGTCCATTTCAATCGTCCCAAGCAAAAGGTGAACTTCGCATGTACCTTTAGAGTGGTATTTTTCAGCATCGCTCTTTCTTCTAAACTCCTCAGGATAAAACTTATTGACAAAGACTTGCATTTTCATGATGCGCCTCTGATTAATTTTTTCTTCGATTTCAGACGCATTGACAATGTCAAGACATTTCCATGGAGCAGAGCATTTAAGATGGAGACGGGAATTCCTAAGATTGACCAATTAATCTTAGAGCACTTAGGGGACTGAAGGGAGTTTAAGAACTCTTCAGGGGAGTTAAACCCTCTTTGAGAGGAACAGAAGTCTGGGACCATTCCCATTTGCATCAGAAAGTGAACACTTCCGAGCAAGACCCCAAGCCCAAGGACACACACAATGACTTTAAAAAAACCTTCTTTACAGGGGCCGATTAGCCCGAGCAGTGCATTAGCGATCATAAGGGCAAAAGGGATTCTTTGCATTTTACATAGAGTGCAAGGCTTTAAATCAAAAACATGAACCGCTAAAAATGAACAGGTCAAGGCAAAAACTCCCATACAAAGAATACCTAAAAACCAACGATTTAAAAAAATTCTTAAAGTTGTTTCCACGTTAGTCACTCTACAGATTCAATCATTGCCCCGAACTCTTTAAGTTCTTTTTCGAGAAGGTCTTTTTTCCCATATCCTTGCCATTCTCGTCGAAAGCGATTCCATCTCAGACCTAGGTTTCTAAGTTTGTCCTTTGCTTCTCTTTGAGGCTCGGCATCAAAAGATACAATCAAAGCCTCACCATTTTGAGCCTTATCCTTTTCAAAAGCGGCAGCTCCTTTATCCTTCCACTTTTTTACAGCCGACTCTTCTTTAAGTTTCTCTTTAATATCTAAAAGAGCGCCCAAAAGAGCATTGTTATTGAGCTCCTCGATCCCTGCTTTTGAAACCAGCCCGCCCAGTTCGATTAACCGTCTTGTTCGAACCTTTCGTTCTTTTTCTTTCAGCCGTTTTTCTTTCGCTTCAATCCTTGACTTCTTTAAAGCGAGCTTTTGTTTTTCTTCTTCTAGATCTAATTCCATTGGCATCCTTGCAGTTTTCATTAATCTTTAGCCCAGATCATAACCATATGGTGCTATTAAAATCTACTCCCTCCTTATATAGTTTCCCAAGAACCATTCCAATATAAGATATACTATACAAAATCTAATTCTGAGTAAAAAATTCCATTATCGCGTTCTAATAGATCGAACATCCGTGAGATTTTTAGACGCAATATGTGTTGTACCAACACTTGCTTTTAGAATTTACTTGCAAATTCAGAATCTGTGGTTTAGGATATGGAGTTAAGAAAGCAAAAAATAAAATCAGAAAAATGGCTATAGGATTTGGAAGAGTAGAGTTCATTAAGAGATCTGAAGGAAGAAATTCTTGTCAGTTATCTGCTTATCTCTCTCGCTCACGTATTTTCTTTGAAGGGAATTGTGCTTTAGAGCCTAAGCTATACGATTTTAGCCATCGAGAAAACGTTTCACACCATGAAGTTATTATTCCTGATGGGGCAGATGAGAATCTTAAAATTCCAGAAGTCCTTTGGAATTTAGCTGAACGAAAAGAAGTGCGTAAAGATGCCCAAGTCAGCATGCACTTAGTTCTAGCTCTTCCAGATGATAAAGAAATCACTCTAGAAGACAGAATTGAACTCACAAAAACCTTCATTAAAAAGCACTATCATGGACTTGCTATTGAATGTGTGATTCATCCACCAGAGAGAAAGATCGAATTTACAGAAGAGAATGAAGCTCTGGGGATTCCTAAGGGAACCATAGGCACTGTCGTTGAAGCAAAAGAAGGAAACTATATTGTTTCTCTTCCTAAAGGAGTTAGAGCCAATCCCTTTGTAGAAATTGGAACCCAATATCCAGGCATGAGCGTCCAAGAGCATAACTGGCACGCCCATGCCCAACTTACAACCAGAAGACTTAAGGATAATGGCTATGAACTCGAAGATAAAAAAGCCATAGATCTAATGCCAGTAATCAAGAAGGGGAAGATTGTTAGTGGACCTGATGTGGGGAAACTCTGGGCTCAGCATCAGAATGAGTTTTTTCTATCTAAAGGGTTAGCTCTAAGAGTGGACGAAAATGGACTAGTTCCACAAGAGCATTTAGGACCTGTTCGTATGAGAGGGAGATCCTTTGCACTCCTTGAGGAACATGAAAAACGCTTAGAGCTAAATGAAATTGCAGCAAGCGATCCTCAGAACATTTTAAATGCTATCACCAAGAGACAAAGTGTTTTTACTAAAGATGATGTTGAGCGGTTCATTCTTAAGCATACTCCAGCCGATAAAACACCAGATCTTATCAAAGACTTCTGGACGCAGGAAGAGCTTGTGCAGCTTCGAGATAAGCAGAGTCATGAGTTTGTCTCAAAATTCACAACAAAGGCTGTTTTAAATGAAGAAAGGCAAATCTTAAGATTGGCAGACCGCATTTCCAACAAAACCCAAAAACAAGTTCCAGAATCGATTCAAATGCAGTTCACGAAGAATCTTACTCAAGAACAGAGGCGCGCTTACAAGAATATTTTAAGTGGAGAGGGGCTTTGCTGTATCCAGGGATACGCAGGAGTTGGGAAAAGCTATCTTCTTAAAGCTTTAAAGGATACTTATGAATCTAGAGGACTTAAGGTTCGGTCCTTTGGCCCAGACAACGCGACAGCTAATGTTTTGAAAGAAAAAGGGTTTTCTAGTGCAGAGAATCTTTATCGTTTTCTCTATAGCCACAAACATGGATTGAGAAATCTTCATAAGGGCTTTGAAGTATGGGTCTTAGATGAAGCAGGAAAAGTGGGAAATAAACCTCTCCTGGAGTTTCTCAAGCTCGCAGAAAAAAAGGGAGTTAAGATGATCTTAGCTGGAGATAGCAGCCAACTTTCTCCAGTCGATAGGGGAGAAGCTTTCAAGTATTTTTGCTTAAGGTATCAAACAGAAACGCTTGAAGACATCCAACGACAAAAAGATGAGCTTTCTAGATCCATGGCAAAAGATCTAGCATTAGGAAAAACGGGAGAAGCTTTAGATAAGCTTTCAGCAAAAGGATCGATTAAGTGGTCTCTGACAAAAAAAGAGGCGATGGAAGATCTCATTTTAAAGTGGGCAGAAGATCACCGAGATCCTGGAAAAAGTGGACCTAGAAATGCACTAGACAGCAGTATTATTGTTACTCATACAAATCCTGAGGTTCGGACTCTCAATGAAATGGTTCGGCTTGTTCGGAAACAAAGAGGGGAGATTAGCGATAGAGAGTTCAAATGTGAGGTCATTTCTGGAGACCAAGATAAAGCCACAATCTTTATCAGTGAAGGGGACCGTATTGAGTTTAGAAAAAAAGATACTGAACTGGGAGTGCGTAATAGAGATACGGGAATTTTAATCCGCGCGGAAAAGGATCAATTTACTGTTGCCCTCCAAGAAAATGGAAAGAAAACCCGTATCGTTAGATTTGACCCAAGCCGATATAGAGGTTTTCAGCTAGGGTATGCATCGACAGCTCATTGTGTTCAGGGAAGAACTGTTGATCGAGCTTATATTCTCCACTCTCCTTATCTCAACAAGCAAATGGCCTATGTCAAACTGACAAGACAAGTTGAAGAGGTGACCTACTTTGTTCCAAAAGAAGAAGCTGCGAATCTTTCTGATCTAAAAAGGCAGGCACTTAGAGATGGTTCCAAAAGCGCAACCTACGACTATACAGACACCGAAGAGATTGAGAAATTGTCATCTATGGGAAAGAGAGAGTCTGAAATTAAAGCTCTTAGAAACTCAGAAGAATTTAGCTCTCGTTTTAAAGGAATGACTATTCAAGCCTGGGAGCAGGTCAAAGGGAAAGCGCTAGGATTCATTGAGAGAAAACAAGACCGATCCCAAAGCTCAGAGTTTTTTAGCTTTAGAGGGGATGATATAGCGACCTCTAGAGGAATTGTTCGTGAAGTCACTGAGAAGGAGCTTAAAAAGCTCACCATTGTTCCAGCTGAAACCGCCGAGAAAATTTCTCCGAAGGAAGTGATAGAAAAAATCTCTGATCAAGATCGAGCTATTGAAATAAATAAAGAAAGGGTTAAGATGAGTCGCAGAGCAACTGAAATCGAAAAAGATGTTTATGAACAAGACACAAATCCATCAAACCCTTCAAAAAGCTTCAAAAAGAACTCTCTATCCTGGAAAACCCTCCCTAAAGAGGAAAGAAAACTCCTCAGCACTTACTTTAGCCTTGCCTCAAAAGCTCACAAACTTAGAGAAGTGGTGCAAGCTGAGTGTGGAGAAACCTTAGAAAACGCCTCTAGATCTCCTCATTATCAAGAGTGGCAGAAAGCTTGCTCTCAAAGAAATGCGTCTGCCCATCAACTCAAGGCTCTCCTTATTAATGAAGAGAAGAGGGGAACTCTAAATGAGAAAACCGCTTATTATATCAAGGCAGATGCGCAAAAACATAATGCCATCTTGCAGGAGCAAAAAGTTCTTCAAGCTGAAAAAATGAAGGATTTAGAGGGTCAACTTGGCTTCCATGTTGAATCTCTTCTCTATAAACTCTTCCCCGATGGACCCAGCTCAAAAACAACGCAAAGCTATCGATTTGGATCCAAAGGATCGCTTGCCGTGTCATATAGTGGACCCAAAGCAGGGCAATTCTTTGACTTTGAAAGAGGAGAAGGAGGAGGTCTTTTGAAACTCATTGCACGTGAGCTTAAGCTGAATCAAACAGAAGCAAAAACCTGGGCAGGGGAGTTTTTAGGGATCGCAAAAGACATTCAACTCCCTAATCATTTCAAAAGAGCTGAGCCCTTATCCAAAAAGCCTTTTACCTGGATTTCTCTAAAGCCTGATCCTGATCATCCCGCTCCACCACTAGAAAAACTCGGAAAGCTCCATCATTACTATCAAGAAGTAACTCGTTATCCTTATCACGATCTTCAGGGAAACCTCCTTTTCTATGTCCTACGTTTAGAAAATCCCAAAGGAGAAAAAATTACTCCGCCACTCAGCTATGGAAAGTTTAATGAAGAGGATAAACCCTCTTGGCAACTTAGAGGTTATCTCTCAGAAACGGAAAAACGCCCTCTCTATAATCTCCATCAACTCAAAGAAAAACCCCTTTCTCGTGTTTTAGTTGTTGAAGGGGAAAAAGCAGCAGATAAAGCCTTAGAAAAATTTCCAGATAGCGACTTTATTTGTGTCAGTTGGTGTGGAGGAGCTAGCAGCGTTTCTAAAACCGATTGGAGTCCTCTTCAAGGAAGAGAAGTGAGGATCTGGCCTGATAATGATCAAGCGGGGTTTAAAGCCGCTGAGGAAATTTGTGACGCTCTCAAGCAAGTAGGGGTGAAAAAGATTTTGATTCCCACCTGTGGGAATCTTTTTGAAAGGCTTCCTCCCAAATGGGATCTAGCGGATCCACTTCCTAAAGGGGTGAATATTTCTTCTCTTTATTCCGCTTTTCCCTATAGAAACCTGAATCATTTTCAAGAAAGCGTCTTAAGAGAGTTTAATCGAGACAAGAACCCAACCCTCTTCGAGAAAACAAAAGCTCTTGATCTTCTCTATGCCTATGAAAAAACCCATCAAAAAAGATTAAAAGATGAATTCCCTCGAGAAATATCTTTAAATGAAAGAGACACCATCTCTTATAAGCAGCAGTATGAAGGGCTTCAGTTTATCAGAAAAGAAGAAGACATCTTTAGAAAAGTCACAGAAGATCCCGCTATCAATGCTTCAGGGAAGCTAGCAGAGAGACTGACCCATCAAATACATCTCTACGAAGCAAAACATAGCAACCCTCCCACCCTTCAAGAAACATTGAAAATGCAAAAGACAATCGAAGGGTTTTCCCAAGAAATCCTCAACTTAAAAGGACCTGAAGAGATCAAAGAGGCTGCTATCTATAGAGCTCTCAGCTATGCCTCTGAAAAGGCTATTAGAGGAGAAGAAATGACGATCACAACGTTTGAAAAAACGCTCTATCTGGAAACAAAAGAATTATCCCTTCAAAAGGAGTTAGCAAAATCACATGAACAAGCCCTGCAAAAAGAGCAAACGCTCCAACAAGAAAAAGAGCTCTCTAGAGGTCCTAGCTTATCACTGTAGGAGGAAAAGATGGAATATAAATTAGAAAAAAATTGGGAAGGAAAATTAGAGGAGTATTTAAAAGAGGCTTTTTTTTCAGGAGAAAGGATTATCTTAGAAGGAAAAGAGGGGGTAAAAGCCGCTCTCGTTCCTTTAGAAGATTTAGAGGTTCTTGAAGAAATCGAAGATGCGTAAAAAAAGCACTTAAATGCAGTTTTTAAGATGGCTTATTCTTTTTCTAAAAGAAGTGTTTTCCATCCAAGCTTTTGGAGGGAACTTTTAAGATGCCTGTAAAAACAAAACTAGCTAAAGGAATCAGCCTGACTTGTATTGCAGTATCCGATTTTGTGGATCTGTTAGGCCTTGAGCTTAAAGAATATCAAAAAGAGCATCACTGGATGGAAATTGGGGGATCTAATGGGAGCTTAATAGGGATGGGGAAAACGCTACAAAAGGGAGCACTGTGGTTTAAAAGCTAATAACAACATTGTCATCTCCGTTGAAGTTTACAACCTTGAATGTGCTATTAAGCTTCTGAAGAAATATAAAATAAAATTCCATGGAGAAATTATAGAGATCCCTGATGCAGTGAAAATGATTCTTTTTGAGGACTTTGAGGGGAATCGCTTTTTTTTAACACAGACCCTTCAATAAGAAATTTAAGTTCAGGGTTTTTTAACAAGCTGAGAAAAGGGGAGGAGAGAAAATGCAAGATGAGATGTATTTTTTATGTTTTTAACGTTTATTAAGGTCAGAAGCTTTTGAACAGTCAAGAGGTCGTTCATTTTTTTCGCCTTCATAATGAAGACACCGACTCCATTTGCGTAGAGATTGGTCTTTTGTTTGACACAATTTTTCGACTGGAAGAGAATCTCAGAAGCTTAGGTAGAGATGACTTTTCTTTTTTTGTTTATCGTCTAGATCTGGATCTGGTGCAAAAAATGCTTCGCCGGTGTAAAATCGAAGTTTCATTTGTCAATTGAGAGGTTAAGATGACAATACTGCATTCTGAGGACAACCCATTCAAATGGAAACATTTTGCCGGTGAAATCATTCTTTGGATCGTGAGATGATACTCACAGTTTACATTGATCTACAGAGATTTAGTGATAATGATGCAACAGAGGGGGCTATCGGCTTGTCACACAACGATTATGAGATGGGTTCATCAATATGCAAAAGAATTTAAAAAACGCTTGAAGAAGTTTTTGAAAACCTCGAATGACTCTTATAGAATTGATGAAATTTACATCAAGGTAACAGGCAAGTGCTATCCAATGATCATTGTGTTATAAGCGTTGATAAATATGAAGCATATCCTCTAGCATTCAAAGCTATTAAGGATGAAGGGTTAGTTTCAGGAGAATGTGAGTTGCTCCAGATCAAGTACCTTAATCATCAAGATCATCGATTTCTCAAAAGGCGGATATGGTATAGTCAGTGGCTGCAAACTTTCCATACAGCAAAAGCAACGATTTCAGGATATGAGTCGATGCATGTGATTCGTAAAGGACAAATAGAAGGCATAGGGAAAAAAGATGCTTTGGCTCAAAAAATGTTTACAGAGGGACTGTTTCGGATAGCGGCCTGATATCTAAAGAGGAAAAAGAGAAAAACAGATTGTTTCCATAGAGAAAAGTTTTTTGCACCAGATCCAGAAGAAATTCTGCTTGCAATAACCGTAGACAATGTTTTTTATATTCATGTTGAAGGAAAATGGTGATGAAAAAAAGTAGTATTTATTTTCCATTTATCATTCTTTTTATTTTTATTTCTTCTATTGTTTTATATCAGAAAAGAAAAGCTCCCACTGAAAAAAAAGAGCTAAAAATCGCTCTTCCTACAGATGTTTCTACTTTTCATTTCGCTTTTAACACGAGTTCTTCGATTATCAATGCTTCTCATATCATTCCTCTTTTATTTGAAGGGTTGATGCGTAGAGGAGAAGATGATATTCCTCAAAAAGCTTTAGCAGAAACAGTGACGATCTCAGAAGATGGTAAAGAGTATGTGTTTCTATTAAAAGAGAGCTTTTGGAGTGATGGGCACCCTGTTACTGCTTATGATTTCGAGTATGCTTGGAAGCGAAGCATCGATCCACAATCAAAAGTGTTAACTCTTTCTCCTTATTATTACTATCCTATAAAAAATGCTAAACTTTGTATGGAAGGAAAAGTTCCAATAGAAAGGGTGGGAGTGCAAGCAATTAATAAAAAAACTCTTATAGTTCATTTAGAGTATCCCTCACCCTATTTTTTAGAAATTATTTCCTCTCCTATGTATCTTCCCGCTCCAAAACATATCGCAGAAAAGGATAAAAATTGGATTAAAAAGGTCAATTTTGTTTGCAATGGCCCCTTTACTTTAACTTCTTGGAAATGTTCTGAAGAGATCGTCCTTTCAAATAATGAAAAATATTGGGACAAAAGTCATGTCTATTTAGATCAAATCCGTGTTTTTATTATACCAGATACTCGAACGGTTTTTAATCTTTTTATTAAAAAAGAGTTGGATTGGATAGGCTCACCTTTTCAAGGGATTTCCTATGATATCTCTTATGATCTTATGGATGAATGGGCAGACGATACTACGATCTCTTGCGTTCTGATTAATGTTGAAAAATATCCGTTAAACAATAAAAAATTGCGTCAAGCTCTTTTTTATGCAATCGATAGAGAAGTAATCACTGACAATGTTTTTCATTTATCAGCAGTACCTACTTTTTCTCCTCTCCCGTTGCCTTTAACCCTTGAAAAAACCTCTCTTCCAAAACCTCATGTTTCTTATGCTAAAGAACTTTTTCTTGAAGCTCTTGAAGAATTGGAACTTTTCCCAAAAGATTTTCCTGAAATTACTCTGAGTTATGTAGCAAATATTGAAATCGCTGGTCGTATTGCCCAAGCCATTCAAGATCAATGGAGGAAAGTGTTAGGTATTCGAAACATCACCCTCCTTTCTCGTGAATATACCACCCATTATTCTTGTCTTACAAACAAAGATTTTGATTTAGGTTTGACTAACTGGACAACATTTGTTTTCGATCCAATCTTTATCCTCAACGATTTTAAAGATAAAACACTTCCAATGAATAAAACCAATTGGGAACATCCTCGCTACAAAAAGCTCTTAGATCTATCCGACCACAGTTTAGATCAAACTAAACGGCAAGCCTTTTTGAAAGAAGCAGAAGAACTTCTTATTGATGAAGTTCCTCTTATTCCTATTTCCTCTCTAAAAAAACGTTTTGCCAAAAATCCTCATCTTAAGGGAGTAATTCTTTCAAAGCTGCAATTTGTTGATTTTAAGTCTGCTTGTTTTGATATAGAAAGCAAAAAAGAGGTGGGTTTTCATGAAGAGTTTGACTAAAAATTTTTAGGCTTTAGACTAGTACTCTGTATCAAAAATTTCACAACTATTTTAAAAAATCTTTGTTTTAATGATCAGTCTTTCATTTTAACAAAGGTTTATAGGAGAAAAGATCGGACGTCACCAAATGAATATTGTTCACTTAAGTAAAGATGAACGAAAATTTCTAAATAAATTCACCAAAAGTGGCTCTGAGAGAGCTCGAGAAGTTCAACGATCAAAATCTTACTTCTTGCTGGTTTTAATGGTCCTACTGCGATGCAAGATTCGCAAATTGCAGAGCATTTGGGGTGCTCTGTAGGTTCTGTCTTGTATCGCCGAAAATGATTTGCCAGACTCGGAGCATTGAAGATAAGCTCTTTGACAATCCTCGGACTGGAAGACCAATCATTGTGGATAGAATCGTTGAGGCACACATTACGAAAATTGCCTGTTCTCATGTCATTCTCCTTTTTTATCCCAAAAGAGAGAAAAGACATTATAAAAATCCTAAAAGGGCTTAGGTAAAAATCGCGTATTTATCTAAAAAACCTTCCAATTTTAACATTATCTTTTATTAAATTTTTTTTAAGATTTTTAAGCAAGTTTTTTTAGAGAAATTTTTGTTCGTCTCTATGCTGATAATCCTTTAAAAAAACTGACATTAGAGTTTAAGACGCTCCTTTTTTCAATAACGATAAAAATTTTATTAAAAAAATTTCCTTAAATGAGTAAAGAGGAAAAATAAACATCAAAACTTTGAGAGGTGAAAGATGAAAGCATTAATTTTTTCTTTAGGTTTAGGTTGTTCGCAGTTCGCAGTGGATCAATTTTGTGAATTTTTTGAACAACCTTTAAAAAATGAAATAACCACTGTGATAGTAAATGAGCGTTGGAGCTGTTCAAGATGTGGAAATAGTAATGGAGAATGGACATCGATTTGTGGTCGGTGTGGTCGTTCTCAATAAGATACGAGCAAACTATTCGAGTTAAAGTGCTTTATTTAGTTGTTTTCAATTTTTTCTGGAGTTAGCTTAGAAAAAGCAACAATAGAAAGGTTCTATTATGATGACTGTAAAGACAATAAAAACCTTGCCTTTTACTTTAAAGAATCAAGAGGGGATAGATGTTTCCTTAGAGGATTTTTTTGAACAATGGCTTATCCTTTATTTTTATCCTCAAGATGACACTCCTGGGTGCACAACCGAAGCTTGTGACTTTTCTCAATTAAGTTCGACAGTTAAAGGGGTGCAAATCATCGGAATAAGTCCTGATCTACCAGAAAGTCATGAGCGTTTTATTATTAAATATCAATTAAGCCTTACACTTCTTTCAGATCCGGAGAAAAAGATTTTAAAAGCCTACGAAGCATGGGGCATCAAGAAAAACTATGGACGAGAATACGAAGGAGTGATTAGGAGTACTTTTTTAATTAATCCTAAAGGAGAAATCGTTTATTCTTGGAAAAACGTTAAAGCAATTGGGCATGCGCAAAAAGTCATACAAAAATTTATCGATTTATCTTCTCAAACTTCGTTTTAGCACAGCATTTAAGTGAATACAAAAACATGTTTAGTGAATTTTATGATTAAGTTGTCCATTCGAATCATTGCTGCTCAAGCGCTATATAGAATGAGATCAGCTATTTATTTAATAGATTAGTCTAGATCTTTTCCTGTTGGCAATTAGGACAATAATGGGTCATTTGACTAGAATTCGTTTTACTATGTTTGTTGCGAATGATGGGTGTTTTACAGAGAGAACAATGATGACGATTAAACACTTGAAACCACGAATAATCGACATGTTGTTCGCAATTTCGTTTAACCTTAAGCATTGCTTCACAAAGTTTGTCATAACTCTGTTGTGATAGTTTTGAAGCTTGTTGCCAAGGACTTAATCTTGCGCGAGCTAAAATTTCACAAGCCAAATAGTTTCCTATTCCAGAAGGGTACGTCTGTTGATCTTTAAGTTCTGTTTTAAGATCTCTTGTTTTCAGGCGTAATCTTGCTTGCCAACTTGCAAAAGATTCTGGCGAATAATTACTTAAATCAGGAGCGAGTTGATTGAAAATTTTTAATTCGTTTTTTTTAAGGCTAGGAAAATATCGTACATAGGCTAAACAGCGCGTATCAATGAATTGTAATACCAATTCAGACTCAAAGAATAATTTAAAACGGCAATAGCGTTGACTATCGGGTTGAATAGGTAAATTGAAAATAGCATCTAACTGACCTAGATATGAAAATCCCTCTACGTGAGGGATTCCTGTAAAACGGTAGTGCCATACGAGTGTGCCCTGATCTAAATTTAAAAAGGTGTATTTGGCTTTGGTGGTGATTGACAATAACCGTAGATTAGTAAGATAAAAGCGCCATTGTGCTATAGAATACTGCTGCAGAATTTTATCCCCACCTGGTAAAACAGTTATATTACAAATTCTTTTTCCTTCCAAACCAGCCTGTTGTAAATAAGAACAGATCCGCTTAACCTCAAAAATTTCTGGCATATTCAATTATCCTTGTTGACCAATTACCATGTTAAAGATAGTAAAAAATGGCACACTTGTTGTATAAAGTTAAGAATTTATTAAAAAAATTAGGAAGGGCGTTGTTGACAAGGCTTTTTAAATCTTGCACCTTATCAAAGGTTAGTCTTGATTTTCAATAAACTAAGAAATATATTATCAACGCTAAGAGTTAGGATTTATGTATTGTTTTTTATCTTTATTGATCACCTTATCAGCAGCTTTTTCGACTTATCGGGCTTATCCACTCCAATTGACAGTAATACCGATTGTAATAGAATGGACTTGCTCTGGATGTTGGTCCACTAACCCTGAAGAAGCCATTCACTGCAGTAAATGTGGTAGACCTAAGCAAAAAAGCAATTTTTTATTATAGTAAGTACTTATAAAAAAGCTGTTTGTTGTGAGAAAAATAGACTTAAAAAATCACTTTCACTTTGTTACCTTGCTATTCATAGTTTTTGTGTCTCTAAACCCAAATAATAGGTATCAAGTCACAATTTTGAAAAATTTTATAACAACATTATGAATAGGTATTAATTTTGGTGTGGAGAATCTAATCCCAAAGGAGCTACGACTTGCAAGCGTTGTGGCAGACCTTTATTTGTGTTAACGAACAGTCTTTTGATCGAATTATTATTTCACTTGCAACGACCACAAATACGACAATGGGTTGCAGCATCAGAGTTGTCGGTTTCACAACTAGGACAAGTCCAACAAAGAATAAATACACGAATATTTTTAGTAAGACCTAAAGAAGGATTTAACAGAGCACTGCTCGTGAGCAATATAATTAGCATCAGTTTTTTCATAATCCTTACCCCATTTTGACAAGGAAACTTTTAAGAAAAAATACACATCCCTTATTTTTTATAAAGTAAAAATTTTCTTTCCAAACCAGCCTGTTGTAAATAAGAACAGATCCGCTTTTATTGTGTGGTTTGGGGAATTTGAGAGACAGACGATTGAAAGATTTGAAAAAAGAAGAACTTTTCAAATATAAGAACCTACCTAAAGCTTAATAAGCTTTTAAGTCTTAAGAAATCAATCTATTTAACTAGAACCATTTAAGTTTTTTATTTTTTTTCAGACTTGGAGTTTTTTTTGTTTGCCGTCGGTTCCAATTCTCAAAAAAACTTATAGGTTTACTATAAGAACATTTGCCTAGTTCTGCCGAAGCCCGATGTGGAGCGTTTCATTCAGACGTTGGCAGTAATTGATTTCTTATTCAGTAAGATAAGAGTGATCATCATCAAAAAAGCCCATTATCTCCCATACCTAATCAAAAATTGTCAAAAGATATTAAGTGTGTTCAATATTATTTTATAGAAAAATTTTACTATCTAAACGCGATGTGCGAGTTTTTCTGAAAGAAAACTGCACATGAAAAAGTAAAGTTAAAAAAAGACATATCTCACAACGACCTGTAGCAATACCCTTCACTTCATCGACGGTCTTCCTATGCCTGTCTGCAAGTTTGCAAGAGCTCATTTTAGCCAAGTCTTTAAGGGAGCTGTCTCCTATAGTTACTGTGCGACCAAAAAAGAGCATTATTATGGATTAAAAGGTCATCTCGTGATGAGCTCAATAGGTGTGATCACAACAGCAACTTTTACAGCAGCCAACGTGGATGAAAGAGACGTCTATCCAGAGTTAGTTGAGGATATAAAAGGACTGCTTCTAGGAGACAAAAGGTTTATATGTCCCGAGGCTTGAACACGAGCTGAGGGAAAACGGCTTATATTTGCAAACACCCGTTCGAGATAATAAGAAAGAAACGAGACCCAAAAGTTTTTTGAGATGGATGAAAAGTGCTAGACGCTTAATAGAAACGGTAATTAGGTAGCTCGCTAAGAGATTACATATTGAGAAAGCTCGGGCGCGAGATTTATGGCATGCAGCCTCTCGCTTCCGGAGGAAGTTACTGGCTCATACAGTGTGTCAAAATAAGCCTCGATATAGACCATCAGCCGCTGCAGTTTGAGAAGATCATTAGTTGCTGATTTGTATGCGCAGTTTTTCGTCAGGAAAACTCGCACATCGCGTTATTAACCCGAGCTATAAACAGATGACAAAAAACGCTTGATGATTGATACTACACCACATGCAGTTAAGCGACGCTAGAAAACTTTCCCAGGATGCCCAAGAAGCTCTCAGAAAAAGAGCTATTAGATTGGTTAACGTAAATCGTAAACCGGTAAGGGAAGTCGCAGATATCCTTGGTGTAGCAAGATGGACGGTTTACAAATGGCTGACAGCGGTTAGCTTGCACGGAGAACAAGCAATTGTTAAAAAGCGCCGGGGGCCGAAAAAAGGAGACCGCTCAGCCTTATCTCCCGCTCAATGCAAGATTATTCAACGATTTATAACGGATCGATGTCCAGACCAATTGAAAATGCCTTTTGCTCTATGGACTAGAGGAGCTGTGCAACATCTGATCCACCACTGTTTTGGAGTCAAACTGCACATTGCTACGGTGGGTAAATATCTTAAACGTTGGGGATATACAGCCCAAAGACCTCTCCGTAGGTCATACACACAAAATCCAGAGAAAATCACTCGATGGCTTAAAGAAGAATATCCAGCTATCGCCTCCCGAGCAAAAGCAGAAAATGCTGAAATCCACTGGGGAGATGAGAGCGGTATACGCTCAGACTGTCAAGTGAGTACGAGTTATGCGCCAAAAGGGAAAACACCCGTACTGAAACAACCAGGACGACGTTTTGCTGTGAACATGATATCAACCATCACAAACAGAGGTGCGCTGCGATTTATGGTTTACGATGGGAGTTTCAATATTTCGGTTTTCTTGAAGTTTTTAAGGCGATTGATCCAGAAACAAGACAGGAAAATCTTCCTTATATTGGATAATTTCAAAGTGCATCACGGGAAAAAAGTCCAAGCATGGATCGCTAAACACAAGGATAAGATCGAATTGTTTTTTCTTCCTCCATATGCTCCCGAATATAATCCGGATGAATATTTAAATAATGCGGTGAAAGGGGGAACTCATCGAAGGAAAATGTCGAAAAATCAAGAGGAGCTGGCAAGACATATCAGGTCAGTATTGGCAAAGCTTCAGAAAGAACCTAAAACAATCAGAAATTTGTTTCAGGCCACAGCAGTTCTTTATGCTGCTTGAGTCACCTGTTTATAGCTCGGGTTAATATCTAAGCTTTAATATATGCTTCCAGCTGTTTTAGGCAAAGGTTATAGATTCAATTTTGAGATTTTTAAGAGAGTGATAAAAGTCGAGGTGTATTAGCCTTGCTTCTAAATCACATAAATTTTTGTTGGGGCATTGGCTTGATGTTTGCAAGGCGTTGTTGTGTAAATAGCTGCGGATAAAGGGTTACCTGTCTTTAGAAATTTGATTCTATAAATTTTTTGTTACGAGCAAAAAAACCTAGGATCAATATGACTAAGGTGGTGAAAACAAAATACCATATCCGCAACTGGGCAGAGTATAACAGAGCACTAATAAATCGAGGAAGCCTTACAATTTAGTTTGAGGATTCTCCTGAAAAATGGCTTGCAATCAAACAAGCTGATAAAATGGGTCGTCCGAGAGCATATTCTGATAAAGCTATTTTGTGTGCGCTCGTGATTCGAGCCGTATTCCACATGCCTCTGAGAGCTCTGAGAGATTTTTTACTATGGGCATTTTCCATGATGCAATTAGGATTACCTGTGCCTTGCTATATACGCATTTGCCTAAGAGCGGTCAACTTAGGTCAGGAATCTGAGCTTGTGTTTTTTGAGTCACTTTGCCTCCCTTAAATTTTAAAAGATCAAAATTTTAATTGTCCCAAATTTGGGAGAAAACCCCCGTGCTTGCAGCGTGTCGCTTCAGCGTGTATAATTCTCGGACATGCAATTGTGGATTACTAAATATCGCTATAAGATTTTGGTAGGGGATATAGGTAATAGGGCGAGAGAGCTAATACAACAAATCTGCCAAGACAACGGGGTTGAAATAATAAAAGGAAGGATATTGCCGGATCATGTGCGCATCTACGTATCAATACCGCCCTACTAGAGCGTCAGTAAGTTAGTGCAGTACTTGAAGGGAAAAACATCTAGAAAAATACAGATGGAATTTCCCGAACTGGGGAAAAAATATTGGGGAAATCACCTGTGGGCAGCAGGGTATTTTGTAAGAACCACTGGGAATGTGACCGATCAGATGATCAAAGACTATATTGAAAAGCAAGAATCTAAGGGTGAAAAATTTGGTGACTTTAAAGTCGGAAGTTAGGCATTCATGCCAAATCGTAATCTCTGGCTTTGCAAGCCAGAGTGGTTAAATAATCCCTTTGACTTTTGCAACGGTCTCAACTTGGGTACTTTTCCTTTTTTCTACCTTTATTTTTGGCTGCTTTGCTTGTGGGAGCATTCAGGATAATTTTAAAGGAAAGAATATCCCGAGCCATCAGATCTTATAGATAAAATTCCTGTAGACAAGGAAAAATGGGTCTAGAGTATGAGACCGTATAGACAATTTTTATTTTGCTACTCGGCTTGAGAAATATTTTGTAGAAACAATCGCTGTTCCAACAATAATCACTATTAGAGCTATTATAAGAAAACTTTGTCCTTCACCGGTTTCTTCAGAAGGGCTTGGATTAAGGGAGAGTTTTGGAAATATTTTTTCCTTAATAGGTTCTGGAAGCATATCTTGATGATTTGAAAAGAATTCTTTGATTTTTTCAGGATTTTTAAAGTTATCAAGCTTAAATGCTATATATTCTTCATGTGTTTTTAAATTGATGATGGCAAAGAGTTTTTGCGCGTTTGAAAGATCTATCAAGGATCTAGAAAATTCAAATGTATCATGAGGGTTTATATTAAGTTCTCTTTTGTAACCATCATCACCTATTATAAATGCTTCTATAAAATGACTACCATAAATGCGCATAAAGAGCCCTCTGATAATGTCTTTTTCATCTCGGTGCCAATCTATACGCACATTTACATTGACATCTTTATAAATCCTGTGGACTCCTCTAGAGTTTGAAAGTTGATCAAGAAGTGAATCATTACAACTACTCTTTAAGGCAATGTATGTATCAGGTGAAATATAGGGTTCTATTGAGCTTAATGTTATTTTAGGAACAGACATAAAAAACTACTCTCGCCTATTTTTTAAAGAAAAAACCTTAACAGAACTTCTAGATAAAAATCCACCTTACGTGCAAACTATTTTTCACAAAGGATAAAACCCGAGTTGTTACCTCAAAAAAGTCATAGAGAGCGCGGCAATTAACATCATTAACTTCAAGACAAATCCAAGATCAGTTACAGCGTGAATATACTTGGGTAATCAAGATGAGACTTTGCTGAAAATTGATTCTATTTTCTTGCATGTCCTTCTGCCATACCGGTGATAAATAAAGCTTTGTCCTTCGCGAGAGTTTTTTCTTCTTTCCGTAATGAGGTGTAAATTCATTTCAATAAGCGCTTTTTCATGAAAAAGAAGGAGTATCATGTAACCTTCTGTTAAGTCTGCTCTTAATTAAGATGTTAGGAATATACCCATGTTCGTGTAAAAATATCCTAGCAAGTTCAAGATTACCTTGAAAAAAGCGCCAAGAAATAAGTCCGACGGTGATAACTTCAGCCAAATTCATATGACACTGAAATTCATCATTCCAAGAAATAGCTTTAAGAAAATGTTGAACTCCAATAATATTTTTTGATTGTTAAGTATGTTCACAAGGCATCAAAATGGGTAGTGTTGTAGCAGATGGAGCGAAGTTCACCTGTCCTTTTTGTACAGGCACTCTGAAGTTAAAAGTTCTTTCAACAAAAATGCAAGGAGAATCAAAGAAAATTGCTAGTAAGGGTAATTGTTTTTTTCCCCCTCCTGGAGGGAATTGTACCGTAATCCCTAGTGCTCCAGTTCCTTGTACTCCAGCTGCTGTAAATACTGATCCAGGGCAATCTCCAATAAAAATACAGTATATGCCTGCTCTAGGTACAGGTTGTAAGTTTCAATGTGCAAAAAGTGGGCTGATTTCTCAATCTGAACCGAATCAAACAAAAGTAAATCATGGATAGGTTAAAATGAGTCAAGACAATCAAGATCAAAAAAGGGCTCATTACGAACTTTATAAGGCGTTCAAAGGAAAAGTATTTGATAGTGACTTTACGCCTAAGCGGCACATCCAAGAAGCAGGAGGTGTAGTTCTCAGTCGACCTGCTGTTCCTATGAACTGGAAAGTAAAAATTATTCCTCATTTTGGTCTTAAGTACTTTAATCCAGATGATAATGAAGAGTGGGTAAAAGTCAATCATGGGAATCCTAAATGTATTGACGCTGTCTATAAGAGTGCTCATTTAATCTATCATAAACCTTTGGGGATTGTGAAAAAACCTTTTAGGAAACTAATTCCTTTTGACTTGAATGAGCATGGACATGTTTTGGCAGTTCTTAGAAAAAGCTATGGCGATCAGTCAGAGTGCGCTTTAGCTGCCTATGATTTGTTGAAAGATTATTCTTTTAAATTAGAAGATATTGTGGTAGTGCGTAGGCAATTAGGGTTTGAAGATCTTTCAAAAGATGCTCTTTTAGTTTTGAAAGAGAAGATATGTGAGTGTCATGCTACAAATATTTCCCAGTCACAAGCAGGAGTAATGTTTAAACATAAAGCCAATCACTATTTTGCGGCGCGTTTTGCAAAACATATTGGACAACAAAACAGTTTTATTAAACTCCAAACCGATAGAGGATATCATACGGTTACTGGTGCCAAGACTTTACAGAACATGCCAGAGGCTCATATTTCAGTTGAGCATCTCCTAGACATTAGTATAGAATGGTATTCACCTCCTTGTGAAAAAGTCTTTTCACTTAACGAGTTTGATTATTATCGAGATATTAAGCATGAGGACAGTGCTTCATCAACACAAGTGTATGCTGAGCCCACAGCACTTATGGAACCACCTAGTTCAACCGAGATTCAAATGTAGAGAGAAATAATAATGAAACAGCCAGTAGATGTGATTGCCACATTTCTTGTTCCTCCTATTCAATGTTTATCCAATGCGGAATATCAAACTCGAGTGTGGTTAAAAAAGCTTGGTCCAGAGGAGGACTCTTTTGCAGAATGCGTAGAAATGTTTTATGAAGCCTATGATCTCATTGGGCAAATGGAGGGAGACATATTGATAATATCTCAAAGAAAAGGTTTAGATGATTTATATAGAATGATTAAGACTTTCTACAAAACACTTAGTGATAAAGATTTTACGAATATTCATCGCGTTCTTGAAGATCAACATTGGCATGCTATTCAGGCAAAAGCTGGGGAAGTATTAGCACTTTTGATAAAGGATTAGAAGAAAATGGTGGAAATACAAGCAAACGATCTTTTAGAGTTTATTGAAGGTTATATCGATTTTATTCTTGATCGAGAGGCTCAAATACTTGCATGGAGGCATCATCCTTGCGAAGAATGGTTAGAATCTATTGTTGATCAATGGGAAGTTGTGAAAAAACGATCCAAATATGCTTCCCCACGACTTATCCAATCTATTGATAAGTTGATTGAAGCAATAGAAGAGTTTTATGTAGAGCTTGATGCAATTGGAGAGAATATTAAAAATATTGATCAATATATTCAAACTGTTCAAAGAAGTAAAAGTTGGTTAAATATTGTGTTTTTAGCAAAACAGTGCAAAAGCCTTAGTTGTAATTGATCTCTTTTGAGAAAAATTTCATCGGTACACAACTACTTCTTGTAAGTTTTTACTATAAAAAAATCCTAATCGCTGTTAAAATTTCTTTTGGATTTTTTTGAGATGGCTAATTTTTCAAGTTAGCAAAACAACATGGTTGTTTGAAAGCCAAAAAAATGCCATAAACTTTGATGTTACGAATCTGAAATAGGAGTAACAATGCCTGTACAAGATGAAGTTCCTAAGTCCAGAATTACCCTTACTTATAAAACTGAAGTAGATGGTGAGCCAGCAGCTACTGAGCTTCCTTTTCGCATGCTCATTCCCGGAGATTTTTCTTTGGGAACCTCAATCGACCGTCAAAAGGACCTAGATGAAAGAGAGGTGCGCAATTTAAATGGAACAAATACCAATGAAGTCATGAGAAACATGGGAGTTTTTCTTGATATGGTCATTGCTAATAAAATTAGCCCTGAATCGGAAGAGAGCATTCGTGTAAAGTTGAAAATTGATGGGATCAATTCATTTTCTCCTGAATCTGTAGCTAAGCAAATTCCCCAGATCAGATCGCTTCTTCTTTTGAAAAAACTGCTCTTAGAAATTCAATCAAACATTGCTAATAAAAAAGAGTTTGCTCAGCTTTTAAATAAGCTGTATGCCAATCAAACGGCTTTAGATAAGCTGAAGAATGAATTAAAAGAATGTTCCCCCACTCTTCCTCAAAAAAAAGGGGTTGGGTTGATTGAAAATAAAGAGGAAAACAATGAATGAAGAAACTGCAGTGATAGAAGAAGCAACAACTGAAGAGATTTCTCTAGATCTTTTTTTAGAGAGCATGAGAATGAAGTCCAAAGAAGAGAGTTCCATTGTCCCCATGATTGGAGAAAATTTTTCTAAGATAAATGAGAATGTTTCTAATGAAGCTCGTTTTATTGCATCATTAGGAGCTTTACTTTGGAATGTTGAAAAAAGTGAGGGAGGAAACCTTGATCGAGGGAAAATACAGGAACTTATTGCTCGCATCGATCAGACAGTTAATGATCAAGTAAATGAAGTGATTCATCACAATAAATTTCAAGAGCTAGAGGCAACTTGGCGTAGTCTTTTTGATCTATTAGAAAAGGTGAATTTTCGAGCAAATATCATGGTTGATATCTTAGATGTTTCTAAAAAAGAACTTGGAGAAGATTTTCAAAATAATTCTATTGATTTTACTGGTGCAGCTTTCTTTAACAAAGTCTATTTTAAGGAATATGATCAGTATGGTGGAAAACCTTATGGTTCCATTATTGGTCTTTATCAGTTTGACCATACTCCAAGTGATTTAAAATGGCTCAAGATGATGGGAAAGGTTGCTAATGCTGCTCATGCTCCTTTTATCAGCTCTGTCTCCCCTAGCTTTTTTGGGTGTGATACTATTGAAGAACTTGCTTCAATCAAGGACTTAGAAGGGTTAATGAATCACCCTAAGTATGGAGCATTCAATGCTTTGAGAGATTCCGAGGAGGCGGCTTACATTGGTCTTTGTCTTCCATCATATATTCTCAGACTTCCTTGGCACCCTGTTACTAATCCTTCTGGAGAGTTCAATTTTACAGAATATACATGGGGGGATGATAGTAGCAAGTATTTATGGGGAAACTCTGCGGCCCTTTTTGCACAAAATCTTGCAGCTTCATTTCAAAGTTCGGGATGGTGTCAATATCTTCGTGGTCCTAAGGGCGGAGGCCTGGTCTCAGGCTTACCTGTGCATACATTTAATATTCGTGGAGAAGAAGAAATTAAAATCCCAGTAGAAATGACTATTCCTGATTTTAGGGAACTAGAGTTTGCAAACTGTGGTTTTATTCCCTTGATTTATCGTAAAGGGACAGGAGATGCTTGCTTTTTTAGTGCACAGTCACTTAAAAGACCGCAAAAATTTACAGATCCTAAAGATTCTGAAAATGCCCAAATGGCGTGTAATTTGCCTTATACATTTTCTATTACCCGCATTGCGCATTATGTGAAGAGCATTGCACGAGATAATATTGGTGCTGCTGCAGATGCAGCTTATATCCAAAAAGTTTTAACAAGATGGATTATGGATTATGTGACTACCGTGACTAATCCTGATGATTTAACGCTGCGTTACTACCCATTTAAAGCGGCTAGTATTGTAGTGAAAGAAAAAGAGGGCAAGATTGGGTGGTATGATTGCTCAATTTCGGTATTGCCCCATGTCCAAATGGAAGGGTTAGACGTTGAACTTCGCCTAGAATCTCGTCTAGGATAAGTCCTACTCTAATTTGCATTTGCTTAATTGAAGAAGTTTATTAAATTGGAGAAATAAAATGGCTGAATTAGATTATGCTCAAGACTATGCTATTGAAGCAAACCCATCACAAACTTATGAATTTGAAAATGGAGTTCCGGATTATGTAGGTCTCCTTCTTGCTTTTTCTGTTGGTGATGAAACACTGGATGTAGATATTCCTGTTGTTAATCCTGAAGAGCCTGACTCATCTAAGACAATCAAAGTTTGTGCAATACTGACACAGTTGACCTGGAATTTGAAAGTAGGAAAAACTTTGTACCTTCAAGGTAGGGTGTCATCCAATAATCGAGCCAAGCTGTTACGTTCCAACATTCAGGAAAAGCAAGGAACCAAAACAAAGTTCAAGCTTGTATGGGCTCAATACCATGAGCCGGGAAATAATTACTTTAAACATTTCCATACCAATGATGAAGACATTGAAGGAGAAATTGATAAAACTGCACCAATTTGGGTGGCAAGTAAGCCTGCTACTGATATTACTCAATTCAGAAATTTTGATTTCAGTTTAGGGATAAAAGGTGTTGATACCAAAGATCAGAATTTACATATTGCAGCAACTCCAACAGATAAAGATGTTATTGCGTATAGTAGAGTACGGCAGGCCTAAACGTGGAGCAGCTCAAAAGGGTTTTTTGGAAGGTAGGACAACCTCTACTTCCTAGGCATCTTGTAGCGCAAGAAGACTCTTTGCTAGCTCATGCTTTTGCCTATTTTAAAAGTATGGGTCTTCCTTGTTATGGAATTAGTTTATTGAAATGGGATGACACCTTGCTAGCTCAAGGTGTCATTTCTATTTCAAGACTAACAGTGATTTTTCCTTCAGGAGAGATTATAGAGATTCCTGGAAACGGAAAGCTCGAGTCTATTGACTTAAATAAAACGGGGAAAACGCGCACCTCTATCTATTTGCATCTTTTATCTTCTCAAGGAGAAGAAGAAGATTATCTCAACTCTGATCAGGAATATGAAAAGATAGTTTATGCAATACATGAATTGGAATTATCAGATGATCAGAATGCACCATTGATTAAATCAGCTTTGAAGTTAGGGGAATTTGAAAAAGATTTAGAAAACCGTTGGAAATGGAATGAAGAGTATATTCCTCCACTCACTTCAGTCCATTCTAATCCTTTCTTTAGGAAAATTCTTTTAGAACTAAAAAATAAGTTAGAACAATTTCAAAATAGTATTGAAGTTGCTACAACCGATGAAGAAGATCTTGAGGGGCAAACTCTGGAAACAAGACTTTCTTTACTCGAGATTTCTAAAATGAAACGTCTTCTGTTAAATATTGAGCACCAGCTTTCTGTTCACCCTTATTATCTTTACGAGGCTTTAAACAATTACTTAAATGCTATTGCAGTATTTCATAGAAACCAAGCTCATTTTGAACTAATTCCTTACCAACATGAAAAACTTAAACCATTGTTTAATAAAATGATAGATAAGCTTAGCTTAGAAGGGATGAATGATAAAGAAGTCTCGCATATCGGATTTGAAAAGAAAGATCGCTGCTATGTTTCTGATAAACTTCCTGAAGAAACTCGTGAAGCTAAAGAAATTTACTTAATTCTTCAGAAAATTGATAAGTCAGGAAGTCCTAATATCGAAGGTGTCAAGTTATCAGCTTATTCGCGATTGATGAATACAGTTATATTTGGTGTAGAAGGAATTCATCTCATTCGAATTGAGCGAGCTCCTTTTAACCATAACTTTTCTAAGCGAGCAAATATTTATTGTGTTGAGAAAGGAGTGGAGTGGGATTATGCATTTAAAGAGAAACGTTTAGCTTTTGATTATAAAAATCATGATCAAGAGGTTCAGGCCTTTTTATATTGGAGATAGTTTTCATGGGGCTGCTCAATAAATTTAGGAAGGAAGGGCAAAAAAAAGCTCCTGAAGATGAAGTCGTAAATAATTTGATTTCTCTATTAAACACTAAACAGCAATATGGAGCTTGGCATAGAGGGCTTGGCCTGAATGCCTATTCTAATTTTAATTCTTATGCAGGTGCGGTGAATAAAATTATTGAGGATATTGAGTATAATATCAAACATTTTGAAAAAAGGGTACAACTTATCGATATTAAGCTTGTTGATAGTTCGACACCCCTCTACATAAAGTTCCAAATCCAGTGTAAAATTTTGGGAAAATTTCATGCCTTTTATATTGGCTTCACCAACTATGCAGAGCCTATTTCTGTAAAGGAAGATGATGATGAATGATATTAATATTGAATTCGGCAAAGAGGCTTCATTCTTATGGGAGCTAGCTGTGACTCTTGAGCTTGAATCAGATGGAAATAAGCGTAAGATTTTTTCTAGTAATATTGAACATTTTGAGTTGGAGTTACACAGTTATGGGTTTGAAGGTTTAGTCCATTTTAGTGGGTTTGATAATGAGGAAATAGAGAAAATCTTCAATTCAGAAAAGCCTATTAAAGTTGTTTTGACCTATCAAGTCGAAGAAGCTTTTTTAGATAAAGTTGAACCGGCAAAGATTCAGGGAGTTGTCTATGAACGTGTTTCAAGAGGAATAGAAAAAGAGAAAAAAACTGTTCGAGCTTATCAAATTCGTTTTTGCGATGGGGCAAAGGCGACATGGTCTTCGCATTTTATCAAGGCTATTCATATTAATAAGACTATGAAAGATGTGATCGATAGTGAAAAAAATCCACTGATTACCCTCGAATATGATTGGCCCTCTTTAATCGAAGAGCATCCTATTATTGCATTTTCTTTAGAAGATAATTATCAAATCCCTCCTAATGAGAGATCGAGTTTTTACTCTTTTCTTCATTGGTACTTACAACAGGAAGGAGGAATTTTTGAATATAACTTCAAAGATAATAAATATAAAGTCTTGGGGAAAAAAAGCGAGGAGGGAGAACCTCTCCCTGTCGCTGAATATTGGATTACCTCTCCCAGATGCACACATCCTACCCCTTCTCGCACTGTTAATAAAGATATACGGCATTTTGCCGATAGGATAGAGTCAGAAACCGATGAAAATGATAAGGGTTATGCTTCAGTTAGGAAAGATTGGTTCAAAGAAGAAGCTGTTATTAGATCTCCTGAACAAGGAGGAAAAAAAATTAAATCCCCCTCTAATCCTGAAAAAATTTTTGGAGTTTTCTGGGTTAAGGAATTTGCTGAAAAATTCCAATTTGACAAGCTTTTTCCTGGAACTCTTGTTTCTTTTAAAGGAAATAAGAAAACAGGAGGGCAATGGTGTGATCATGAAATATTTAAAGGAAAAACCTTTCGGATTCAGCGTGTGTTGATTAAAGGGGAAAAAAGAGAAAGCTCTCAAGGATTAAATATCGATGTCCTTCCTTTTTCGGTCAGTACTGAAGTGCAGGTTGAAGATAAAGAGGAAATCTATGTTTCACGTCCTACTTATGTTCCCCCTCAGTTTCCGTTTTCGATCTTGGGAACTGTTTTTTGTGATGAGGGTGAAGAAGATCAGACAACCTTTAAAGTGACCAAAGGGGAAAAATCTCCCCTTGGAGAATACCATGTTAAGGTGCCTTTATGTGAAGAGGAAGACAAGTATGTGGTGGTTCCTTTTAGCCCTTACTACATGACGGGACAATTCTACTTTCCTTTTTGCAAAAACCAAGAAGTCTTATTACGCATGTATTTTAACACAGCAAAAGTACAATGTATTGAAAACTTCCAACCTCTTGTTGAGCTTCCAGAAGGTATTCAAGGATGTCAAATCGTTTGGGCTTCCAACGGTGCAAATCAATACACCCTACAAAAGCATGAGTTTGAAGAGGGGAAAAATCCTGTTTTTACTATTAAACAATCCTCATCAGAGAATCAACTCCAAGTTATTACAATTAAAGAAAAAGAGATCTTGATCAATGTAATGGAGAAAAATAAGCAGACTCTATTAGTACAGCTTAGTCAGGAATCAGGTATTTTGATTAAAATGGAGGATAAAAACGCCAATATTACCCATACTTCTCATTATGGAAATACATCACTTACCCACACGACAAAAGGAGATGCTGGTACGAGTATCGTCGAGCAAAAGCCCGATTCCCTTTTTTTAAATGCGGATAATGTGACAATTAAATGTGAAGATTTTCTTGTAGACGCAGCTAGAATTGGAACAATGAAGGCAGCAAGCAAGGTTGTGATGGATACCCCTCTTACTAAAACAAAAGAACTCTCTGCTGGAGGATAAACCATGCTTCACTGGTGGTGGTTTGGTCTTTTATGGTGTTTTTTATTGACACAAACCTACTATTCCCTAGCTCCTAAAGAACATCTTCCTTTTTTCTGTTTTCTTATTGCCATCTTAGGTGTATTTGTTGCTTTGATTTATAGAAGAAAAAAGAAGAACTGGGGTCTGATGGTTACCTCTATTCCTAATGATCGTATGCTGAAATTTTACCTAGACTTTCTAAAAATGTATCAATTTGAAGAAAAGAAACTATGGGAATTTTGGAAACGAGCTATAGGTGGGGTCACAATTGGATGGACTTTTTTTTTATGGGGAGAGGTTTTTGGTAAAGCCATTTTTACTCATCCAGGCATGATTTGTGGTTATTTCTTTATCTCTCTTCTCATTGCTGTGAAAGGAATAGAAAAAGGTAGAGAAATAGATTCTATTTTGTTTTCTATTTTGCATAAAGGGAGACAAATTGAGCAAAAGCTTATACAAAGAGGAGAAAGTGGATTTAATTTTTTTAGCAAAAAACAAAATTTTTGGCCTTTTTTTATACGTCTAATTCCCTTTTTTTTCATCATTTATCCTCTTGTGAAATTTGGACTCAGTCCTTTGTTTTTTAAGAAATTTTTCTATCTTGAACCCCCCTTTTATTTTTTAGTGGAGATAGTTCCGGTATCATTGACCTTGCTCGCATGTGGCTTTTGGATCTTTCATTCCTATTTTACGTTCTATCGCAAGGAAAAGATGACCGTATGAGAAAATACTTTCAATTTTATCCCACCGAGGCTCTTTATTTAATTGTCATTTTTCTTTCTTGGATTCTTCTTGTGACAGGAAAAAATGGTGCTTTTCCTTACATAGGAAATCTACTTCTTCCTTCTACATTTTTTTGGGTGGGTACAGGAATTTGTTTAAGCGTTGTTTTTTATAAAAGAGTGATGAGAATTCAGGAATCTTTGACTACAATCAAATGGAAAAAATTTCCGATGATTTTAAGCTTATTGCTTGCTTATCAGCTTTACTTCTTCCATCAAATCCCTCAAGAAAAACAAAACAACCCCTATTTTTTTATGTGGGTTCCTTTATTATATTGGGCAACTTCCATTATTTTTTATAGTGATAGAAAAGATCTTATCCGTTTTAGGCTTATTGCCATCGCAACGCTTGTGGCTTTTTTATTTATTGCAGAAGATTCAAAGGTGACCATTTTTGCCTCATTGTGTCTTGTTGCTGCGGGATTATTAGCCTTTAACAGAAAAGATAGCTATAAGGCTCTTTTTCAGGGAGCGGCACTTCAAACCCTTCTTACAGGCTTCTTCTCATTTACTTATTGGCGAGAGGAGTATATGAAAATGATCGACGTCTACGCAGCCTTTGGGACAGGGTTTATTATAGGCATTTCTATACTGCTATTTCTTCAATCCTTTTCCTTGTTAAGGATACGTATTTCCTGGATAGGGATTTCACTTTGTGTATTGACAGATTTAACACTTCCTCGAGAAGGTATGCTTGTGAATATCTTTTGCATTCCTCTAATATTTTTAGCCTTAATTACTTTACGAACCGCTTTATATATTGAAAAAAAAAGCATTTAAGACACGCTCTCTTAAGTAGAACCCAAGCATGGTAGTTTTAAATAAATAAGACTGGGATTATAAAAAATTATAGTCATTTCCTCTTGCTTACGGCATCCGGAGTTTACATCGATCCCTCATTTCAAAATATTTTCTGAATTCAGGATCGAACGGATGAGCAATTCCCTTGATCTTTATGCGGCGTCTGATTTTGATGTCTTCGGTGGAGGCAAGGTCAAGAAATTCTTTCTTATAACCCTTTCTGAAATACTTTTTAGCTATCCAGATTTTACCCTTTGACAGGTGCCTTTTCCACATCCATCTTTCCAGTGCCCAATAAATCTCTTGATCGACGTAAGAAAAGATTTAAAATCGAGATGCAGTTGAATCGCAACATAATTTAAACTATTTAAGTTATTGGTAATCAATAAAGAGGAATAAAACAATTTTTTTGCAAGAATTCAAGAGCTTAATTTTTTAAAAAAAACATCTTATTCTATTAATAGTAAGCGAATTCTGTCCAATTTTAACTCCTTAGCGCACACTATCGTACGTTTTGACTTCGAATCCCTAATGCTGCCCCCTTTCGACTGATCCTCTACCATGGCTTCATGAAAGACTTTAACAAAAACTTGTGAGTTGACTTTTAAGCAAAACATTTTTAGGATACTTTCGATCCTATGAAGCAAAAGTAGGCAAGATGGAGGTTGTTATGTCATATCGAGATGCTCCCATTAAGCTCGAGGAAAATGAAGAAGAAGTCTTATCGGTTTTTCTACTTGAAGATCTCTTAAAAGAATATAACCACAAAATTGCATATTCACCTATTTCGCCCCTAAAGAAGAGGGTACCTTTAAGTCTTCAGCCGATTGAGGAGAACTATTATGCTCCCTATATCCGCCCCACCCCTAAGATAAGTTCAAGTACCATCACTATATCCCCTATGACTGAGAAAGAACTGTTTTTGATTCCGAGGCATCATTTAAAAGGGAATGATTGGTTCCTCCTACGATCTATCATGAGCAAACACTTGGAACCAAAAGGAATCGTTTCCAATACACCAGATATTGCTCAATTTCCTGTACTAATAAATGTCATCTCTGAGTTGGGACTTAAAGGACAAGTGTACCACAAAACTGTAGATAATAAAACATATGTGATCCTTAAAGGCTCACCTGCAAGCCGCACCATTTTAAAGGGAACCCGCTATTTGAACGACAATCCTAAAATTGTCCAGTTTGGTCTAGCAAAAACAAACGTAAAAACTTTATTTAAATCGGGAATCAAAACTTCTGTTTGGATTTATGGGGCAATTAAAGCTTTGGAAGCTGTGGAAATGGTCGTGGAGGAAGGTGAATTAAAGACGAGTTTTTTCTCTCAATTCGTAACAGATGTTCCTAAGCTAGCAATCACAAGTGCTGTTACAGCAGCAGCTGGTGGAGCGGTTGTAGCAGCTGGTGTTCCTGTTGCTATCGGAATAGGTATTATCCTAGTTGTTGGGTTTGTTACCAGCGTTGCTCTGGAATACTTCGATCAAAAGGGAGGGATAACTGAGAAGGTAGACGAAGCAGCAGAGAAAATGGTTAAAGATTTAATCTCTTATATGAATAAACCCTCAAATAATAGCCAAAGACTTAGTAGTCATTGGGACCCTCAGCATGGACTGATCTTTGAGAATCCTCTTATGAGATATCCCCAAAGGTGGCAGAAGAAAAATTACTTAACTTACAATGAGATAGCTTAAAAGAAGCTAAAGAATTTATGACATCAATTATCTTGCAGCTTACTTTAGCGGCTATATTTATTGTATTAGTCTGTTTTTTTATCTATAAAGCGGTTCTACCCCTATGTTTAAAAATCATCGACCTGTCCGTTAAATCTCCTTTATTTCGCAAGGGCACTTGCTTACTACTAGCACTTGTTTTTGGATTTATTGGGACTCTGCAGCTAATAGATTTTATTCACAATAAAGAGCATGGATTGTCTAAGTTCTTTCCTGCTTCATATTTATCATCCCTTCTTTTTATTTACCTATGTTTTGCTCGCTCAAAAACTAGTGGTCAGCCTTAAAAATTTTTTGCCGAAATGGCCGATCTTTCAGGCATCTTTTTACTTTTCAAAATCTCCCGGAGTAAAGAATATGGAGGAGCGGACTCATCCGTGCATTTTAGGGCGGTTTTGAATGCAATCCTCTAATTACGAGTATATTGTGAAAAGCATTGCTTTGTCTGTTAAACTCGTTCAAGAAGCTTTATCATGTTTGAGAAGATAACCTCGTGATCGGCGTTCGTTTTGAGAGATTCAATAGTTGCAGCAGCAATGATATGCTTTGCATGATGTTTATCAATAGATTTTTTACAATATTCTGGAGTTCCTGCAAGCTTCTTATTTGATAAACAAACACCTATTTCCTCTGTTATTTGCTGATCTTTTACATCCCACACTCGAACTTGCCTCAAACTCATACCACCGAGATTCTCCAGAGGATCATTTAATATAGAATCAGCCACTAACTTAGCTGTAAGATACGCTTCATTAGCTTTAAACGAAATGCCATCCAAGAGAATGTCAGAGTATTCTCTTTGTTGCTTTTCCCAGTCTTTAAGTACCTCTTCATCTATTACTTGAGACCATTCTCTTCTATTTTGAAGCACTAATTGCTTAACAGCTTTAGCCACTACTACCCCTCTTAATATATGAGCAGGATGAGGATCATTCTTCTCACCAGGAGCCCAAAACTGTGTTTTGAATATTCCTTTTAAATAACCAAGAATCCCTACGGCAGCAGCAGGCCCTAAATTAAGCACACCTACTAGATCAGAAGCAATTTCATCTATACGAGTTCCAACATATCTTCCTTTATTATCGTAAACTTCTCGTGTCCAATACTGAACTAGTTTTTTAGGAAGATTGTGATGACTTAAAGCAAAAAAAACATTGTTCTTTATTTGATCTATTAGAGTTGCAGATGATAATAAATCATGACCGGATACTTCATGCCCTAAAGTTGTCCAGGCAAATATTCCTCCTCTAGCATTGACGACTGGAAAATTAACGATTGCAACATTCCTTAAGCCAATAGTCCCGGTATGTTTAATTGTCCAAGTTGCTGGGCCTTCTCCCAAAATTAAAAGAGGAGGTTCAGGAGGAATTTGGCAGAATGGTATCCCTTCGTGAACTTTTTTTTCACAATCAATAAAGTCCAAATACAAGCTATTTACCAGTTTTTGAGCAAGATGGGTAATTTTGCATAGGTTTTCATTACATAAACTCCCATGAATGAGAACTGCATTGATTGCATCTATCTCCATTTCGCTCAATTCCATTTCAAATTCGGTAGGTATTCCTTTTATTTCTGTATTCCAACTTAGAATGGTTCCATTAGTAAACTCATCAGAACTTGTAGACGAAAAATCTTCTGTAGTAAATCCTATTGAAGACTCAGAGTAGTGATAAGATGAAGTGCTAGAAGCATATAATTTTTGCATTCCTTGATTAATCGAAGATTCTATTTTATCAGCTCTTAGATTTAAGTGGACAACTAATGAATCAACTAAAGATTCCAAATGGCTAGAACTTGCAGTTTGTTTTATCGATTCAAGAGCTTTAATTACATCTCGTAGATATTTAAATGGAAATGTGGGGTTTTTATGGACGGACTGCGTTGCTGCTAATCGACTTTCTTCTGCAACTAAAGTTTGAAAATTGCCAATATCGATAATTTGTCTTTGTCCAGATACTGTAACTGCCATCTTTTCCTCCTTGATTAAGGAAATTTTCTATGAAAACAAAAATCATGCCCTTTCACAGAAAATAATATCAAGACAAATCTTTAATATTTCTTTACATTATCTTAGGAGTTAAGAAAACGACCGTTTTGTTTACTTTGCTCACTTCAATTTTTGGGGTGGGAATTTACATAGATAAACATGAAGTAAATAAACCCTATAAATAATTCAATGTAAGCTTTAGACTTCTTCAGAACAGTTAGTTAACGCTTGGGAGCTTTGCATGAAGTTTGGAGCTCTTGCAGAGTTTGAGAAAAATCTCATTACATCATCGGTCATCTAGAATTTAGACGTCCCTCTACAAAAGATCAAAATGACTTATCTTATTGGCTTATAGAGAAAGCAGAAGATGAAATAAAAGCCGACTGACTCATTGAAATGGCAGAAGAATGGCTCTTGGACTAAAAAATTGTCCTTCCAACAAGAAAAGTTCTAAAACGCCTTGTTGGAACCATTCTTAACCAATCCTCTCAAGGGTGGTTCAGTCTTATTTAACGCCAGTTGCATGTAAGAGCTTCAAACGTGAGTGAGCAAACCGACTTGATCCATTTCTTTTTTGGAGAAAAATAATCTCGGCTTGTTGGGGTTTAAACAATATGCTGCAATTCCAGACAGTAA